>JAWOIH010000107.1:0-4971 GCA_046484725.1 Candidatus Desulfacyla sp.
GCATCGGAGAGACGGGTCTCGATGGGCATTCGCGCACTGTCTTTCAACTGAGCAATTCGGTACAGGCTTCCCTCCTTGATCGCGGTCAGACCGTTGACCTCCAGTATCTGAAGAAAAACAGGAAAAAGGTCGCTTTTGTAGAGACCGCCGGCCGTGCTGATGGTCACCTTTCCCGTGACAGCCGGGTCAACGATATAGTTGATCTCCAGCAATTCGGCGATGGTGCTGATCACCGCATAGAGATCCGCATTGTCAAAATTAATGACGATCTTGGGCCCCTTCTCTTCCTTAAGGGCTTTCTTGCCCGCCTTCTTTTCCGGTTGGGGCCGGCTGGGGGAGGAAGGCGCCGGCGCTGATCGATCCCTGGAAACCTTTTCTTCTCCCCTGGGCTTCTCAACCCCTGTGTGGAGGGGTTTCTCAGGGGGAGACTCCATGCGCTGCGCCTCAACATCCGATATCATAACTCCCGCTGCCGGATCCCTTCTCTCTTCCTCACCGGCCATTGCGCCGGTCTCCGTCACGCTTTTGGAGAGATGCGTCAGTTCAGGCCTTCCTGCATCCACCCCTCTGTCCCGGGGACGGATCTGTTGTCCCCCACAACCGGCCATTAGTAGCGCAGTCAGTATTATCCAAAAAGGCCACCACCTATGATTTCCTGTGAGTTGTTTGATCATGAATTTAAGGTCTCGGTGATCTATCACGCCTTTGGCGTGATCGGAATTAAAGGCTTGGCGTGAGGCTTTTTTTTGGCCTCGCGCATGGAATAAAGGAATAGTTGAACATTGCATGTTAATTTTAATAGATATTCCCAGATGTTAACTTGGCTGTCAAGAGGAATTTCCGATAACCCCCTGCGATGGGGTGAGTTCGTTTCCTCAGCATCCGGCATTCCAGAATTTCGTTATTCCATCGTTCTCCATCCGGCAGGCGAAATGAACGATGTGAATCAAATTTACCTTTTCTCGGGCTCGGCTCTTTGAGCCGGAGCCGGGGCCGGGGCCGGAGCCGGGGCCGGGGCCGGGGCCGGGGCCGGGGCCGGGGCCCTTTGTCCGGGTTCAACAGGCATTTTCGTCTCAGGGTCCTTTTCCTTGGGCGGTTCTGCCTTCTCAGGTGGGCTGCCCGCTTGCATCCCCTTTGCCGTGTCAATCACAATCGGACCGGCCTCTGTTTTTTTAAGGTCCCGCTGTTTCGGCCTATCCTTATCATATAATGCCACATCGAATA
This sequence comes from Candidatus Desulfacyla sp., assembly GCA_046484725.1. Taxonomy (GTDB): domain Bacteria; phylum Desulfobacterota; class DSM-4660; order Desulfatiglandales; family Desulfatiglandaceae; genus AUK324. Next base: position 1,225 of record JAWOIH010000107.1, read on the forward strand.
CCAGGTCCCCTGCGGCCAAGGCTACCCCTGTCGCTTTGATTTCTTTGACCGTAAACCGGTCCACGGTGTCTCCAATCTTTACCCATTTTATCTCTTCGACGGAAGGTGGGGCCTGCGGAGGGTCGCGCGAAGCCTGCGGACGGGGGCGGGAAATCTGCGAACGGTTATCCGGTTTACCTAATAGAGGCGCGGCCGGGCTCTTGATCAGCGCGCGCTTTTCTTCGTTCACTATCGTGATCCCATAGATTGAAATCCGCTTAATCGTCTCTTCCAAAAGCTTAACCAGCCTTTCGTCAGCTTTCTCGTTTAATTTCGCCGCGTTCGTCTCTTCCTTTCCTTCTTCGCCCTCCGGTGATCTTGTCATCGAAAAGAGATTATGGTTGACAATGGCGTCGTACTCAGATTCAGGTGGCACGTCCAACTTGCCAAGAATCTTCATCGGAACAGGCGACGCATGCCTGGTGCTACCTGCTTCCGGAAGGCTCTCTTGCTCTTCTGACCAGACACCGTAGGCCTTTATCCCAAAAAACGCAGCCACTGCCATTAGACAAAGGCTGATCATCCATGCCCTGGATAACATTTGTACAGAGCTCCTTTTAGCTTTTCGGATTTTTCATATAGCCGGCAATAGTGATTTGGCAACGAACGTTCGCGCCGTCCTTGCCACCGCTAAAATAGAGTGTCAAATTCCTAACCGCCAAATACTTTTGAAAGGCACTTATCCTGTATAAAACTTCCTTCAACTGGGAGACTGTGGCATCCATGTAAAACTCCACAGGAATACTGAGATACATATCCTTTGCAAAGTTCTCGGGCTGCAATACCTGAAGCCTCTTTATCACCACACCGCTTTTTTCTGTGATCCGCTGCAACATATCCTGTATTTGCACCGCGGTGAGCGTAGGAGTTTTTCCCGTAAATAACCCTTCCTCTGCCGTTTTAAGCGCGTTTGTCAAATTTTCTCTGCTTGTTTCCAATCCGCTCTCGACTTCAAGTAGTTTTTGGTATTTTATAATTTGCCCCTTTTTTAATTCGATCTCTGTCGTCGGAAAAAGCAGGTCCTGAAAAAAGGGATAATACCTATACACACCTCCGAAAATAAGGAATATCCCGCCGGCCAAAAGAATAAGTTTTAGCTTTTTATCTGATCTGAAACGAAACATGATTTTTCTCGAAGCGGATTTTGTAGATCCCAAGGGAGTACTGTACTCTGATTTTAAGGAAGAGGAACAACAACCCTTTCCCATGATCAATTGTTTCACATCCCATTAAAAAAACCTCAAATGCCGATTGTGTGAAAAACAATACTCCTTTACCTGTCCAACTCCAGCCCTATCCTGAAGCGCTCTTTGCCGCCGGCACTTCTGGTGATAGGAGAGAGAAACCCCACACCGCTGAACAGGGGGGAATTGTCCAGGAGAGGAATCAGCTCCGATGCGGAATCCGCCCACCCTTCGATTTGGATCTTCTTATCTTTATCGGAGTAGGTGAGTCGTAACAGCCAGGCACTCTTGGGAATCGTCTCGCTGAACTCTTTTATGGCATCCAAGACCATTAACCTGTCCCTTCGAAGAGGGTCAAGCACATCAATTTGACTTTCGATTCTGACGACTTCGGCCTTTATCTGTTCCAGCCTTGTTGCCTCAACTTTGAGCCTGCCCACTTCCCTATCGAGGCGACTGACATAACGCTGCGTGTTATAAATGGTACCCCCTATCCAGGCCAGTGCCAGGAAAATGGCAATACCAGCCAATCCAAACATCGCATAGTAACCTGCTCTGCTGGGCCGTTTCCGCATTTCTTTGGGAAGCAGGTTAATATCCGTAGGCACCTCTTGAATCCCTTTCAATGCCAACCCATAAGCGGGTATCATATCCAGGGAAGGCACATCGGTTACGGAAAGATCGAAGGGTCGTATATCAAAGGCGATGTCCTCCTTTAAATAGGTCAACAAGGCCGTATCTTTTTGAATATCGCATACTACGGTCTTTAAGGGACCTTCAGAACTTCCCCACTTTTCCTTGATCTTTTTTAATCCCTGTGAGACCTGTTGATGGTAATCCTCTCCCCATCGAGACTTGTCAATCGGTTTTGAATGCGCCAAAAATCTTGATTGTAACACATTGATTTCTATGCCGCTTTTCTTCCCATAAATCAGCACGTAAGGATCTTGTCCTTGTGACTCGGGCAGCATGGCAAAAAAATTGGCCAATGCCGTTGAAGAGACTTCAATACTGGAAAGTCTCACTCCCGGGATCTTTTCGATGGCGGTTGTGTAGGGATCAATGCCATCTTGATTCACCATTAACAAGAGCAGCCTTAATTTCCCTGCATCTTTATCCTCTGAAATAATTTGATAGTCAAAAATGACTTCCTCGGGCGGAAACGGAACGTATTTTTCCAGTTCATACCTTAGGCTGTCTCGTAGATTTTCCTTTACAGCCAGGGGGAGATCCACATATCTTAGAACCACGGCTTCGCGCGGTATCCCCAGAAACAGAGCGACTGATGAAATCTTGTTTCTGTCAAGAAGATCCCTGATCACACCTTCCAGTGTGTCTATCTTCTCCTGGCTGGATAGCCCCTCTTCAATTGGATATATGGCATGGGCGGCTAATTTGGCGCCTTTGAAAGACGCCTTCAGATAGGCAACAACGATGGCCTTATCCTGAATATCAATCCCCATGCTTGTCTGAAAAAACAATTAAATTCTCCGTTCAATAATGCTTATTCTATGCGGGACGGTCACTCACTCCGCCCAAGGCGGCCTAACGGCCGCAACCAAAAAGGTATGGGTGCAAATCCCGGAAATTTCCGAGCGCGCGTGGGGGTCTCTTTCCATAACAGGGATTCAAAGTCCTGGGGCAGCCGCCGAGCGGGATGTCCCCATTTTAATTCAGCTCCTTAAAAGAGACCCCCATGCGCTTACCGGTAAGGCACCAACTTCTCCGCATGGTGCGGAGAAGTTGCAGACAAATATTCTAACGTTTAAGATCGTCGCGCCATTGAAGGACCCGCCACCCTCTTTTGATAGTCGGACTGATCTCTACCATTACCTCGATTTCCTTATGAGTCCGGGTTCCTGGAATCAACCCTCTCGACGATATGGTATAATAGGCATTCTCTGCCACGCTGATATAAGGAGAAATGGCTTGATACACCTCCGACCCGACGACTGCCGAAATATCCGACAACGACTTGAAATCTTTTATCTTTCTATAGGCGATAATTTCTTTAACGAGTTCGTCGGTCATCGAAGGAAACGCACGCAACAACTGTTTTGATGCCGCATTGATACAAATTCTAGTATTGAAAGTGTTCCCGGTTCCACGTTTGAGAATATCCGCCGTGCCTCTCGTGATTTTGCGTTCTTCCATGAATACGGTTACCATATCTTTTAACCCGCCGTAATATATCTCGGGGGTCACCCCTCTGACCAAAAGCAGTTCTTCTTCGGAGTCGAAGTCGCCGTTCTTGCAGTCGTAAGGCTCGGGCAGAGAATTATAATATTCATTTTCCGCCCCATTTAAACGGTGGAGATCGTTTTCGTCTCTCCAGTCCAGGATGGAGTCAACAATGACATCTTTTTGTTGTGCTTCGAGATCAAAGGCGTCCAACATCATTTTCAAGAGATGCTCATTCGCGCCGTTAATGTTGATTTTGCCGCTCTCATTGCCGATTCTCACCTGAAATTCTCCGCCTTCGAAAGAAACCGGCGGAATATCAACGTTGGTCCTCCAGCGGGCC
>JAWOIH010000168.1:0-5057 GCA_046484725.1 Candidatus Desulfacyla sp.
CGCAGCTTTAATTTCTGATTCAGAGAAATTCAAAGCCATTGGGAAAAGTACGGAAATTGGATTTTTCGTTGTTTTGGAAAATGGCAAGATGATTGATGTCAACAAAACAGAGTCTGCTTCAGCACAAGGACTTTCGTCGACGGTTTCCGAGGCCACGCCATCGGCAAAGCGCAATGAAACCCAAGCTTCGAGCACCGTTACCGCAGCGAGCCTGATATCCGTCGGCCCGCTACGGCGCTGGCCGTCCGGCGGGCGTCCGCCGGTTGATATGGAAGGGGGCCTAGCCTATTTCAGAGATTCCTTCTATGGATTCAATTTCTCAGTGCAGGGACAGGTCCACGGCGACGAATGGTGGGTAAGGAATCTTGTCCCGGTTTCTGACGGATCCACTGACACCGAGGTAGTGGACGGTTCTAAGCTCTACTACTACGAGTCTGTGGGTAGTGGAGAGTCTTGTTTCTACTCCCCTGGTTGGCTTTACTACATTTGCGGTTCCCCGCAGATCAGTATCACTTACAGAAAAGTATTACAGTGTGAAAGTGCTGGCCAATGGACCGCTCAGTTCATGGAAAACGGGGTACAAGTCGCCCCGGATATGAATTTTGTTGTTATGCCGGAAGTGCCACCGGAGGATTTCCCTCCCCCGATTCAACAGACGGCCACAAGGGATCCGTTCACTGGTGAACCTGTCACGTATGATAGTTCGTGTCATCTGGCGGACAACGAGAGCGACTATGTGTTCTGCCCGTGGAATGAACCGTTAATCCCGTTTATCGAGCCATTCACAATCGGCGAGAAAGGCTGTGCTATGTCTACGGCTGCAATGGTGGCCGAATACCATGGTGCATCGATCGAGAATATCTGGGATCCACAAAGCGGAAGCTACTATAACCGGCAAGGCTCAGGGCTCGCGGGCATGAACGACTGGTTGAATCGAAACAATGGTTTCCACCATCAAACCGCATCTGATGCTCACGGTCTGGTGATTTGGCCTAAAACTGCTGAATACGGTCGTGAACGCGGTGCCAATATTCAATGGCGTGCGTTCGGCGACGATAATGATGAACAAACCCGGAACGCTATATGTGAATATGGCCCCCAAGGGATGTACGTCAGCGGGCGTCAGCATTTCGTGATGGTGGTCGGCAAAAACGGGGTCTCCCCCGATGCGCCCTGGAAGATCCACGACCCAGCAACCGGGACTGTTACCAATTTACAGGATGCCCGCGGCGGGGCCTACGGTAACAGTTATCGCAGTACGCGCTTGTTTAGTGCACAAGTACCATCGGAGTACCCGTTCCCGATATACGGAGTAAAGATCCAACTATTCTCCCCCGTCGAGTTATTGGTCACCGCCCCCGATGGTTCAAAGACCGGTCTCGATCCTCTCACTACCGAAGACCTCAACGAGATACCTAACAGTACTTACACCGACGAGGCGCTTGGCAATGATGTGACCGGCGTTCTTGACCCGGATCCCGTGAAAATATTCTACCTTTCAGACGGATTTGAAGCAGGGGACTACCAGGTGACCGTAACGGGAACGGGGAATGGGGACTACGACATGGTCATATCGCAATACGACAAATTCGGCAATGAGCGGGGAACCACCGCCATGGAAGATACCCCGATCAGAGAAGATGAAGTACACCTGTACCGTGTCAGCATCGACCCCAGCACTGCAAGTCAGCCACCTCAAGTTGCCGGCGGTTTTGATGGCAAAGGGCAGCGTCCGCGTGACGTCAACAAGTTTTTGAGCTATAGCAACCCTTCAGCATCAAGGACCTACGTCGAGGCTGATACGGCTACGTACAGAATCGCGGTCAGCTACGGATCGACTGTTCAGGCAGACACGTTCGCCGCGGAGCTGGATGGGATAGATATCACCAATAGTTTCAATCCCATTCCCGGAGAATCGGAGTCAGTAACGATACCAGTCCAGAGCGGCCGAAATGTGTTGGAATTGTCCATAGATGGAATGGTTGACTCGGGACGTATTGCAACTGACAGTGATCGGCTGGTCATCATCAGGCCGTGACAAGAATGATGGAAGGCTCAACACACACAGGACACCTCGCCCGTCTCTCGGGCGGGGTCTTGGTCTTGGTTTTGTTTTTCTCCCATGCGCTGGCTGGTGTGGGCCTTGCGGCTGAGCGGGAGAACGACATCCGGTGCTGCCTGCGCGCTGACGAATTGAGGAAAGTATTTCTGGTCACCCTGGTCAAGAAAGGAGATGGCCAGGCGCACCTTCAAATCGTGGACCCCGATGGCCGCATCTACGGATACCGCCCGCGCGACGGCAAGATCATTCCGCCCAACGAAACGGTTATCTATGCCTCCGGGCCGCGCGATCCCGAGGATATTCTCGACCCCCAGATTCACAAACGGCGAAATTACCACGTCATAATTCGCAAACTCATGGCCGGTGAATACACGTTGCAGATTATCGGCATCGCTGCTGGCCGCTACGGCCTTTCTTTTCATCCCGGAGGCATGGGCGATTCTGCGGACACCCGATTCTTCGGGACATCTTCGGGTATTCCGCTTTCGAAGGGCGAGGTGCACACCTACACCTTCAATGGCTCTTTTGCAGACATACACGACTATTCCATCCGACTCGACGACCCGAGACGGTTCACAGTCAAGAGAGAGAATCAGTAATCATGCGCCGGAGAACAGCCTGTGCAGCGTTGCTCTGTGGTCTGTTGTCTAGCAGTGCCCTGGGCAGCCAGGCCACGGCAAATGCAGTAAACTGGGATTTTGATATTCGTTGTTGTGCAGACGGGCAGGTCCTGTCTCATGCTTTTTATATCGAACTGGTGGGATTGCACGATTCGTTCGTAGCCGAACTCCAGGTGGAAACGCCTGACGATGCAGTGCTTGGCGCCGAGCGTGGGGGCATTCGGTACTATCCGCCGCAGGAGCATGGCCTCTATCTCCTGGGAGAGCGTCCGGACAAGCCCATTACCAGCGCGAGCTGGGACTTCCGGCGGGTTTTGATATTGTTTCCCCTGAACCTGACGCATCCGACACAGGGCTATCTGACCTTCAGAAAGCGGTTCCGTGACGATAGTATCTACCGCCTCAAACAGGGCGAATACCGGTTGCGCGTAATGGGGCGGTTCAGCGGAAAATACGTCTTGAAAGTATGCCCCTTGGGTCGTGAAACGCCGGATGCGTGCTTTGGAATTGGACAGCCTGATGGGATCGAAATTACTGCATCTGAGGAGCACCTGTATTCGTTCGAGGGCCGAAATGCCCCGTACTGGAAGGACGGCCAACCCGTGATCGAAGGTCATTTTAACCTCCTTCAGCGTGACCCTTCTGTCGATTAGGCTCGGCTTCCTGCGGATTGGCTGTACCTCGACGCCTTACCTCTAACTTGCAGCAATAGGGGCAGACTCGGTTGATCTTGGATCCCGTCTGGCCATGTTGGTCCTCTGCAGATGGAACTCAATACTTGGACGGATGATTGAAAACGGTAACATCTAGGGGAAGTGTTACACCTTAGTGTAATATCTAAGCTGATTGTCTGCTCTTGACCGCTAACAGTCATCAGTCCAAATCCAGACTATAATTAAATCACTTCGCATACTCTATGCATAGAGAGCCCCGTCATGGATAGCCCCCCATATCGCATTATACTTTTCCTAGCTGTTTTCCTGCTTGTTCTCGGTACATCTCATGCCGACCGAGTGACACCTTCCGACCGCGTCTCATCTCATCTTAATGTCCGTTCCGGCCCGGGAACCGATAACCCGGTCATTTCCAAATTAGTCCCCGATGACTCTGCCGATCTGCTGGACGAGGTACCGTACTGGTATCAAGTGCGCCTGGGTTCAGGTGATGAGGGCTTTGTCAGCAAGGCCTGGGCCACGGTCATCCCCACCGACACACTCCTGCGCCTGGGCGCCTGGAACATCAAGAAGCTCGGGCATAGCAACGACAAGGATTTTGCCACCGTTGCGCAGATTATCGAGGACCATTTCGACATTCTGGCGGTGGTAGAGGTGATGCAGAAGCAACGCGATCATCCAGGCTACGACGATCTGATGGCCACCCTAAGCGAGGGCTGGGCCGGGATGGTGACCGCCACGCCACGCCCGCGCACGGGTTCGGGCAACAGCGAGTTCTATGCCGTGGTCTACCGCAAAGACCGGGTTCGCCCGTGCGAGGGTTGGGACACACTGCGCTATCAGGTGGACAATGATGGCAGTGATACCGGACAAGGGCCCGATCACTTCTCGCGGGAGCCGGCCTACGGCTGCTTCGCCTCACCCGTTGATGGGGCGATCGGCGTGGATTTCCTGCTGGGGGCCTATCACGCCCGCTGGGCAGGCGGGGACACCTCGGCGATTCAGGGGGAGGCTGAACAACTGGACGCCGTGTTTGACGCCATGGGTGCAGCACGGCCCGGTGAGGGGGATCTGTGGATTGTTGGGGACTTCAACCTGGTGCCGGCGGATCTGGCCGAGATTTTCCAGAGTGGGGATCGCACCCAGGGGAGCGGCTCGACCTTAAATACACAAGGCGAGCTAACCGATAACCTGTATGACCACGTGCTGGTGCATGACGAGGCGGCCAGTGACGAGCTGGTGGGGAATGCTCACGTGCTGGATGCGCGGGACAGCGTGGATACGCCGAAGGAGTTCTATGACCGGGTGAGTGACCATCTGCCGATCGTGATTTCGGTGCAGGCGGGTGGGCCGGACGATGACTGAGTTAGTATATAGAGAGGGTACGTAAATCCCCAATTAACGGACCCCCTCGGGCTGATCAAATAGTGTTACAGGCCCCTCGGCCGATTTCTGCCTCCGCCAGCCCATCTACCGCGTCCGCACTCCGGGCTGCCATACAGGCCAGCGAGAAGCCACAGACAAGCTGCGGCTAAAAAGCCCTCTCATGGCCCTAGCGCCACAAATCCTCGGAGAGCGGGCCTCAGGCGCTCGTTTCAGGCGGCATGAGAATTTTAGAGCGAAGGTGTCATGGTGCACGTTGATGACCGCCTGGGATACCGGAGCACCTATCGAATCTTCCTCATACCGGGTTGGAGTGTC
>JAWOIH010000225.1:0-2850 GCA_046484725.1 Candidatus Desulfacyla sp.
AGACGGAGACGGTATCGCGGATTGTATCACGAGCCTGACCAGCGACGATCAGGACCGAGGGTCGATCTGGACCTTCTTTCTCGACCGGAACGGGGAAGTCCGGAGCTATCAGAAGATCGGCTCCGACGCCGGCAACCTCGGGCATCCCCTTCAACCCGGCGACCGGTTCGGCCTGTCGCTCGCCGAACCAGGAGATCTGGACGGCGACGAAAAACGCCTTTGCCATGAGGGGGAGGGCTACGAAGGCCCCCAGGGAACTCCCCATGTTGGTGAGGACGACAATCAGCAGAACCCGGGTGATCTTGTTTTTCCAGAACCCCTTGACAGACCCGATATCTTCGGGGAGCCGTTCAAAATCCTTCACCTTGGGTTTGCGCAGAAAAATCTCCACAAGCCCGGCCACCCAACCGGCAGCGATCATCGGGTTCAGAGATGTAATGGGAGAAGCCACAATGGCCGTCAGGATCGTCAGGGGGTGCGCCAATGCCACAGCCGCCCCGAGCCCTGCAAAAATACCGTTGGCCAGGACCCACCATTTGATCATGTGAGATCCGGCGTCAGCGCCTGCCATGAAAAACCCCACGATGATCAGCCCGATAACAAACGCCGGGATCCCCCATTTTAAGAATCCGATGAGTTTCCCCTTGGGGGGAAGGACCTCCAGGGCCGCGATGTCCACCGATTCGTTCCAGTTTCTCTGGATCCCCGGCACATGGCCGGCCCCCACCACGGCAACGATTTGTTTTCCAGGGGCCGACCGGATCTTGGCCGTCAGATAGAGATCTCTTTCGTCAATCAGGACCCGCCTCAATTCAGGGAGGAGGTCACCGATCTCCGCAAGGAGGGCCTCGAGGACATCTTTCTCTTTCATTCTTTCGATGTCTTCCTTCTCTATGCTGTCCATGTCACCTATGGAGGTAATCAACTGAACCAGCAGCCTAATCTTTGTCCAGAGACCCATCAGCCGCCAGGCCCTTGAAAGGGTGGTGCGGATATCCCTGTCCGCGAGGTGTATTTTGGCGCCTGCGGTCTCTGCGGCCTCGATCGCACGGAGCATTTCCGCGCCGGGTTTGATCCCCAGTTTTTTGCCGATCTTCTTCTGAAAAGAGGCCAGCATCAGGTTGGAGAGAAGGAGGAAGGCCTTCTTTTCGCGAATGACCTTGATAAGGTCGGTTTCCTTCCAACGGTTTTCCTGTCTCATGGCCTGATATCTGGATTCACAGAGTTCCACGCAGACCGTGTCGGGCCGCTCTTCTTCTATTACCGCTGCCACCAGTTCAGCGCTTTCTTGGGAGACATGGGCCGTCCCAAGAAGGATGACCTCTTTGTCTTCAATGGTCAGTCGATGCCGGTTGTCGCTCTGGATCATAGGGTCCCTCGATTCGAATATTCAGTAAACAAGGCTTGCCTCATACCATAAAACCCTTCGGTTTCCAAGGAGTTTTGATTTCTGCTTGACCTGAACACGAATCTGTGGTCGGAATAGATATTTTTTTCACGTTGAGGTATGTTTAAGGAGCTGGTAAGCTATTCAGCGATTAAGCCATTGAGCTGTTGAGGCCTTGACGCGATCGGCCACCAACTCCTTATCGGCTTACCAGCTTATCAGCTTACCGGCTTCTAACTGACTAGGATTCCCATGAAAAAGAGATGGGTTCACCTGCACCATGCTCCATATTTTCTATGGAGAATCGCCTTGACGCTCCTGAGCGTTCCGGTTATGGGTTGCACGGTCACGCCTGATTCGGGACGGATGGAAAAGACCCTGGTGAGCAGTGATGATCCGGTCTTTGATAAACGCTTCAGAGAACTCTCTTTCCACGACATTGACTTGGCCCGACTGTGGATCGAAAGACGCCAGGGGGAACGGCGCGCAGACATACCGATTCACAACAATACCTTTGCCGAAATCACCGAGGCCACCCGGTACGCAGTCGTCAACATCTACACCGACCGTTTGGAAGAAAAGGAGGCGCGCTTCGGACTTTCTCCAAACGATATCCTGCCGTTCAGGATTCCAGGGATTTCAAACCTCTTCGACATCATACCCTTCAAGGTTCCCATCCCTTACAGGGACAAGGGGTTTAGTCTCGGTTCCGGATTCATCATCAGCGAGCAAGGGTATATCCTCACGAATGCCCATGTCATCCACAATGCCACCGATATCCGGGTGGTCCTGTCCGAGGGCAAAAGGGAATACCCGGCCAAGATTATCGGTTCCGACCGTGTCACGGACACGGGACTTATAAAGATTGAGCCGGACCACCTGTTGCCCATACTCCCATTGGGAGACTCCGATGCCCTTCGGGTCGGTGAAATGGTCCTTGCCATCGGGAATCCCCTTGGCTTGAGACACTCGGTTACCTTCGGGATTGTCAGTGCAAAAGAGAGGGTTTCTCCGGACCTGAATGAAGATCTTGTGGACTTTATCCAAACGGATTCAGCCATCAATCCAGGGAGCAGCGGCGGTCCGTTGATCAATTTTTATGGAGAAGTGGTCGGCATCAATACCGCGCTGGTCTCCCATGCCCAGTCCATCGGATTTGCCATCCCCGTCAATACGGTCAAAGAAGTGATGCCGATGCTCGTTTTGGGTCAAACCGAAAGGGGATGGTTTGGCGTGAGAGCCGTGCCCCTCACCGAGGGCAAGGCGGGTGAACTGGGATATTTGGGAAAAGGGGGTGTGCTGGTTCTGGAGGTGGACAAGGGGAGCCCGGCCGAAGGAGCGGGGATCCAACCGGACGATATCATTGTCGCATTAGACGGGCAACCCCTTGAGAATTTCGTGTTTTTCAGGCGGAAATTACTGAGCCTTGCTCCCGGACACAAAATTCATCTGCTCGTTTTCAG
>JAWOIH010000086.1:0-10040 GCA_046484725.1 Candidatus Desulfacyla sp.
GAGGCATTTTGTGTACCGCTCATTGGCCTGCTCCATCAGGGCGTTGGTCAGGGCGAGGATGGGTTGTGTAGAACGGTAGTTCTGCTCCAGCTTGATGATCTTTGCCTTGGGAAAAAGGGAGGGGAAATCGAGCATGTTCCGATAATTGGCCCCCCTGAAGGAGTATATGGACTGGGAGTCGTCGCCCACCACCATGATATTCTGATGCTCATGGGCCAGCCATTTGACGATCTCGGCCTGAATCCCGTTGGTGTCCTGGTATTCGTCCACCATGATATGGCCGTATTGGAGGCTCAGTTCACTGCGGACATCCCTGTTGTCCCTTAAAAGTCTCTGAAAGCAGATAATCAGGTCGTCATAATCCATGAGCTGATGGGTCTTTTTGTAGGCTGAATAGAGCCTTCCGAGATGTTCTATCTGGGGCGCCACCTCAACGAATTGCCCATATTCCTCCAATATGAATGCCTCGACAGGCGTCTGAAGATTGGCCGCCTTGCTCAGCATATTGGCCAGGGTGCCCCGTTTTGGAAACCTTTGGGCCGTCTTGGGCATCTGAAGGGCAGGGATGAGGGAGTGGATAACCTCCTCCATGTCGGACCGGTCCAGGATGGTGAACGCGTTGTCGTACCCCACGGCCTCGGCATGGCGCCGGAGGACCTTCAATGCAAGGGAGTGGAAGGTTCCTCCGGAAACGAACCGACACCTGGCGTCGGAGAGACCGGCGGCCCGGTCCAGCATCTCCTGGGAGGCCTTCCGGGTGAAGGTGAGCAGCAGGATGGATTCGGGAGACGCCCCGGACTCCACCAGCCGAGCCACTCGATACACCAGGGTCCGGGTCTTGCCGCTCCCGGCCCCGGCGATCACGAGGATCGGGCCGTCCGAGGCCGTCACAGCCTCCAGTTGGCCGGGATTCAGCATGCTTTCGTAGTCGATTCGGTTTGCCAAGGGCTCAAGGTCCTTTTCAGTTCGGGTTATCCGTTTACCACCAGATAGAGGATATACCCCCCATAGCACAGGAGAAGGATAAGGCCGTCCTTTCGCGTAAGGGTTAAGCTCCTTCTCATCATGATCCAGGGGAGGACCCCGGTCAGCATCATCACGCCATAGTCCACCAGGAGGCCGCTTTCAACCAGGCCGCCCGGGATCGAGATCGGCCTTGCAAGGCTGGCAGCCCCCAGCACGCACATAATATTGAATACGTTGCTCCCCACCAGGTTGCCGATACTGATATCCATCTCCTTTTTGGCCGCCGCGATCACGGAAGTCGCCAGTTCCGGCAGAGACGTTCCAAAGGCCACCATGGTCAGGCCGATGAACTTCTCACTCACGCCCAGGATGGTCATGATCTTTACTGCGCTGTCCACCACCACCTGGGCCCCGATGACCACCCCCGCGATCCCGACGATGACAATGACGATCTGCCGGGTCCTGGACCCGGCCTGCAAGACCGCATCGGTTTCGGCTTCCAGGGTTTCCGACTCCCTGTCGGCTTCCTCCCCCGATTCCTTACGCGAGATCCAGTAATTGTAATAGACGTAGAGGATAATCCCGCCCAGCAGGGTAGCCCCCTCGATCCTCCCGAGCCTTGAATCGAGCGAGAGAATGAGGAGATAGAGGGAAATCCCCAACATGATCGGAATGTCCCGACGGATGACGGACCTGCGGCACGTCAGGGGATTGAATACGGCGGCCAGGCCGAGGATCAGGGCGATATTGCAGATATTGCTCCCGATCACATTGCCCACCGCGATCATGCTCTTTCCCTGAATCGAGGAGACAAGGCTGATGACCAGTTCAGGGGCCGAGGTCCCGAATGCAACGACCGTCAGACCGATAATCATCGGTCGAACGCCGAGACTGCGTGCCAGGCCTGAAGATCCCTTGACAAGCCATTCAGCGCCATAATAGAGCATGGCCAGGCCGATGAGGAAAAAGAGGATAAGGAGGAGGATGATGTGTTTCCTTTCTTCGCAAATAGGTTCCGCGCAAGACGCGCCCGTTTCCTTCAAAGTCCGGGCCGGAGGCCGGACTTGCGTCAGGAATTACATAGCCTGTATTCCGAATTTAATCAAGCGGAAAGGCCCGGACGAAAAACCGACGGGAGATCCTTCCCGGAGACTCGCCTGTAAAAAAATCCCTTTACACATTGAATAGTCTTCTGACAATTTGGTTATGTTCCCCTGATGCCTCGGATGGGTTTCTCTCTGTGAGGAAGAGGGACAAATTCAATAAAATCAATGGACAAGGCTCATTTTCAGGCGAAGGCTTCTCGGATGAGGGTTGGCACGCATCTTGTTGGGGATTGGAAAGGCGCCATTTGTCGTGCGGGCTGATCCATTGAGGGTCTTTTTCCGGGCGGGTGTCATCTTCGAACGTCATTAAAATATTATTATAATTATTTAAATAGGTTGAGATAAACAATGAAAGGGGATTGAGATGAAAAAGGGTTGCAAGGCAATGGGTGCGATGGCGCTGCTGGTTGCGCTCATCTTCTGGAGCCAGCCCCGCGCGTTCTGCGGCACCGTAACCACGGAAGACATGATGAAACGGCTCGAAAATCTGAGCACGATCATCCAGGAGCAGCAGAAGGAAATCGACCGGCTGAAGCAGGAACTGATCAATCAACGGGAATCGATTGAAAAGGGGCAGGCGGTTCAAAGGGAGGAGATCCAGAAGGCGGTCAAGGCTGGGACAGAACAGGCCGAGAAATCGTGGCGCGAATGGGTCCCCGAATGGGTGCGGACGATCAAGATCTCAGGCGACCTGAGGCTTCGGTACGAGAGGCTCTGGGACCGGGGGATGTTGAATCAGGACGGCACTCCGGCAAAACAGGACCCGCGGGACCGGGGGAGGGTCCGGGCAAGGCTCTATGTGGATGCCCCTATCACCGAAGAGATCGACACCCACATCATGGTCAGCACCAACATGTCCACCCATCAGGAGGCCACCACGAGCAATGCAACCTTTGGTGCGGATTTCAATGACAAGGGGATCTATCTTGCCAGGGCCTATGCCGAATACCGGCCCAACTGGCTCAAGGGCCTGGCGGTAGGGGCCGGCAAATTCAAAAAGAATTTTTTTAACACCGACATCATGTGGGATCCGGACGTGAATCCTGAAGGCGCCTATGAACATTACCGGTACTCCGGATCAAAGGTCTTTCAGCCCTTTATCTACCTGAGCCAGATGGTGGTCAATGAAAACAACCGAACGCCCGACGCCATGCTGTATCTCAGCCAGGCAGGCTTCGAGTGGAAGATCGGCCCGATCAAGTGGATGCTGGCGGGGAGTTATTACAGCTGGAGCAATCTGGCCGGCACCCAGTGGATGGGCACGGGCGAATACAACTCAGGGGGCGGCAATACCTTTATCACGGACAGCGCCGGCAATATCCGGTACAAATACGACTACAAACTCTGGGAGGTCATCTCGTACATCAAATTCGATCTGGGACCCTTTCCCGTGGCCCTTGATCTGGACTACGTCCGCAATACGGCCGATGACGTCCCCGGCGACGAGGATTCGGCATACTATGCCTCCTTCAAGATCGGGAGGGACAAGGGCAAAGGCGATTATTCCCTCTTTTACAAATACGCCTACATCGAGCAAAACGCCGTTGTGGGGGCCATGAACGACCAGGATTTTTACGGCGCCAACCGGAAAGGGCACAAGATTGCCCTCCACTACTGGCCCTTCAAGAACACGCTGGTGAGGGCGTGCTTTTTCTATACAGATCCGGTATCCACCTGGCAAAAGGAGGGAAACCCCCTCTGGAACGCGGACCGGTACAAGATGCATGAGGACAGGCTGCAGATGGATTTCATCTTCAAATTCTAAACCGCAGATTTCGCAGATGACGCAGATTTGAGGAGTTGAGAATGACGAATTGAGGGATTGGATTATAGAAACGTTAGGCACTTATCACTGAAAAGCCTGTCACAAAAAACAAGTAACCAAGATATTTTTTGGCAGTTATTTTCTCTGTGGCTCTGTGTTCTCTGTGTGAGATATTTTTGGTTGGGGCCATGCCCCTTTAGCCCACTTTAGGCACGCGTCCGGGTTGCGGGCATGGCCCGCGTCTGGTCTCACTGCACCAGAAGCATAAGGAGGGGGACCACAACGGCAATTATGACGGCAAACAGGAAGGCGACCGGCAGCAGGAAGGCCACGATGATCCTAAGGTAGGAGACGCCGTGTATTTCACGCAGCCCAACCACCTGTACGACGATCCGCCAGACCCCTCCGATCCAGCTCCCGACAACAGGCACCAGTTCCCATACCTGGGCCGCCTGGGAATAGGCTACGACCCTGAAGGTGGCCTCGAACCCGTTCTTTCCCCCTCTGACCATCAGAAGCAGCAGGTGCAGGATGCCGCTGTAGATGAACATGCTGAGCGTCACGCAGACCGGAACGGCAACCACCAGGACCAGAAAGATGAGACCGGGGCTCAGTTGTCCCAACACGGCACCCCCAAAGGGAAAAAAGCCCCCCGAAACCATCATCACCGGCCAGAAAAGGCCGAACATGTTGCCCACGGCGCCTGCCAGGAGACCGAAGGCCAGCGGTTCTCCCAGGCCCTCCCTGAAGGTCAATCCCCGGAAAAAAGCGGCAGGGGAAAAGAGCACCTCTTTGAGAGTGCGGGATATGCCCCCCACAAACCCATTCCCGGAACGGTTTTCCCAAGGCGCCCCCCTCCGCTCTGACCCCATTTCCGATTCCTGACCGATTTCGTGAAGGCCCCCGTTTCGAGGGATATCGCCGGCAGCGGAGCCGGGTTCTCTGCGTGACACTGAGATCTCGAACTTTCTTCGACAGCGGGGGCAGATCGCCCACCTTGCCCGGTCAGGGATCATCTGTTCTGAGGTTTTCTTTGAAAAGCCACAGAAGGGGCATACTAATTCCACGGCCATCGGGTCTCTCCTTCCCGCGCCTTCTTGAGCCGGCTCAGTTCCTTTTTTTCAGACCACCGCCTGACTCTTCCGACAAGCCCGTTGGCTGAAGAACGGTCCAGTGCCTGGCTCCTGAGCTCGAAGCCCTCTTCGGTCTGCAGGGCCGCCTGGAGGCATGCCCTCCTATCCGGGCAATCGAAACAGGCCGGAACGATTTCTCTCAGGCCCTCCCTGCCCATGGGGAACACCTTGTCCAGGATACCGAAACACGCTTTGCGTAAATGCGTCATACGAAACCGTGACTGAGTTAAGTGACTAAATTGCCTAAAATTTAACGTGCCTAAAGTTCATGAACTTTGCGCCATACGGGCGGCGAATGCATTGGGTGTTCGACGAGGCCTGGAAACGCCCGGATCCTCACGCATCGGTTCTTTATACACCATTGCCCTGATTGAATAAAGCACGTTCTGGAAAAATCCGCCGTGCCCTGCGGCTAAGGTCATCTGCGCTCTTGGTACCCTGACCTATTCCCTGCGCAAACCCGTTGACATCAAACCCGTCGACATCTATAATCTTGTCCCATGCACAGAGACAACCGAGTCTATCTTATACGGCATGGTCAAGTGGCTGGATATGAGAACTTCCCTGTATACGGCCACACGGATGTAGATCTAACCGAGGTGGGGATTCTCCAGGTGAAACAGATCGCCGAACGCCTTCGTCTCACGGAACTTCAGGCTATCTATTCAAGCGACTTAAACCGATCTGCAACCAGTGCGCGCCTGATTGCCCGCCATCACGATGTGCCGGTCTATTATCTGCCCGAACTGCGGGAGATGAAATTTGGCGATTGGGAAGGTCTGACCCTGACAGACATCCGAACGCATTTTCCGGAGGAACTACAAAAAAGGCAGGATGATCTCGTGAACTACAGGGCCCCGGGCAACGGAGAATCCATCGCCGACTTGGCCGCGAGAATCGAAGCGGTTTTTGATCGGATCCGTGCCGAGCAGCAGGGGAACAACATCGTCATCGCAGCCCACGGCGCCGTCAACCGGGTCATCCTTTGCAGGGCACTGGGTCTGGACCTCGTCCGGATGTTCAATATCCACCAGGCGTATGGCTGCCTTAACATCATCGATTATTTTTCTGACGCCACCGTGGTGCGGCTGGTGAACGGTTAATGCCTTATTCACTGGTTTTCTGTCATAAAAAAACAAGGAAGTATTCCATGGGATGGCAGCAATAGCCTCAAGGCTGAAAGCTCAAAGGATCGTTCAACCCGCTTTCACCTTTCAGCTTTCAGCTTCGAACTAAGGGACGAACTAATTTAACGGGTACGTGAATGGGCTCTCCTTTGAAAGAGGCCGGCATACGGCAACTTCCCCCGACTTCTGATGATTTTCAGGATATCCTGGACAGGGCGTCATCGCTTCGGGAACTCGGCCTGAATATTGAAGCCATTGCCGAATACAAAAGACTCTTACCCACCCAGTGCCAGCCGACAAAGATCATCCCGGGTCTCGTGGCATGCCTCGCCAAGACAAATTCACCCTCCAAGATTATCCAAAAGATAGAAGACATGGCCGCTCAAGCCAACGTGGGCAGGGGCAGACTGACCCAATTCAGGATCTGCCTCGGGGTCGAGACGGAAAAAAGAGGGGATAAAGATCTCGCCCTCGAGCAGTATAAGGCCGCTTTGGAAAGCGATCCGGATAATATTCACCTCAGAGAAAAAATTGATCAGTTGAACCCGAAATCTGTTCTCACGTCAAAATATGCCTACCTCCTTCAGAACGCCTTGGCGACTGCCGAGCAGTTGCAGAAGGCCCTCTCTCTATCCAAAACTTCGAACAAGAGTGTTGAGTCGGCCCTCACACAGGAGTTCAAGATACGCAAGAATGATATCGGGAAATCCCTTTCCCTATTCTATGGATGCCCTTTCAGGACCTTTGATCCCAAGCTTCCCGTTCCCATAGAACTCATCGGCGGCCTGAAAAAGCCCTTTCTGTTGCACGACATGTGGGTGCCGCTCGGCTGGAGCCAGAAGGGGGTGGAGATACTTATCGACGACCCTGGAGATCTCAGGAAGACAGGGCTGATCAGGGGGCTGTTAAAGACTAAACGAATCCATTTCTCCGTGGCAATCAAAGAGGATATCGAAGCGTTCATCCGTTACTTCTTCGATAGGAAGACCGAAGATTCCGTAAAGGACATGATCGACGACCTCGACCTGATCCCGGATATCTCTTTTGAAGAAGACGAAGATGAAAAAGAGAGGGATATGGAGGAGAAGGTCGATGAAACCTCAAGCCAGGTGGTAAGGCTTGTAGACCAGGTCATTGTGACCGCCCTTCGAAGAAATGCCTCGGATATTCATATCGAACCCTCCCCGGTCACCAATAAGACCGGCATCCGTTTTCGATTGGACGGGGTGTGTCAGGAGTATCTGCAGGTCCCCAATACCCTGGCAAGAGGTCTCCTATCCAGGTTAAAAATCATGGCCAACCTGGACATCGCCGAAAGGCGTCTTCCCCAAGACGGCAAGATCAAATTCAGGCGAAAGGGTATCCCTCCCCTCGACCTTCGTCTGGCGACATTGCCCACTGCCGGGGGACATGAAGATGCGGTATTGCGTCTCCTGGCGGCCTCCGGCGCCTTGAAATTGGAGGACATGGGACTGAGTGAACGAAACATGAACGTTATGAAGAAAATCCTTGTTCAGCCCTATGGACTTATACTGGTGGTGGGACCCACAGGATCCGGCAAGACAACGACCCTTCATTCGGCCCTGGGCTATATCAACAACCCCGGCGTAAAAATATGGACGGCCGAAGACCCGGTGGAAATCACGCAACCGGGACTGCGGCAGGTTGAAGTCAAACCCAGGATCGGCCTTGACTTCGCGAGGGTCATGCGGGCCTTTCTTCGGGCGGACCCCGATGTTATCATGATCGGGGAGATGCGGGACAATGAAACCGCCTCCATCGGAATCGAAGCATCTCTGACCGGCCACCTCGTTTTCTCCACACTCCACACCAACAGCGCGCCTGAGACCGTTACCAGACTGCTCGACATGGGATTGAATCCCCTCAATTTCTCGGATGCCCTCCTTGGGGTGCTGGCTCAGAGACTTGTCAGGAAACTGTGTCCCAATTGCCGCGAGACATACCATCCCTCGCCGGATGAATTCGAGGAAATCGAGACGGGATACGGCAAAGCCGATTTCGCTACGCTCCACATCGAATATACGCCCGATCTGGTCCTCTATCGTCGATCCAAATGTGATGCATGTGCAGGGACCGGCTACAAGGGAAGGATGGCTATTCATGAACTGCTGGAGGGCACCCCGGCCATCAAAAAACTGGTAAAAAAGGAGGCCCCCACAGATCAAATATTTGAGCAGACGGTAAAGGAAGGGATGACAACCTTAAAACAGGACGGCATCAGCAAGGTCCTGTCAGGACTCACTGACATGGCCGAAGTGCGCAGGGTGTGCATTTCTTGATGATATTGCCGTCAATTCCGGGTTGCAGATTGCGGACGGCTCCGCATATTGCACCCTGAACAGCGGGCTCCCCCGTCTTTTGAACTTCAATAGTCAATTTTCAATCCAGTGGGGTGGTAGGGATGCCGAAACGGGCCCTGGTTGTGGACGATGATTTCTTCTTTGTCGAATTCCTTGTGGAACTCCTTGAAAACAGGGGGTACGAGGTCCTGAAGGCCTATGACGGCAAGCAGGGATTGTTAAAACTTGAAAACGGTCCTTTCGACATCCTCTTTGCCGACCTGATCATGCCCAAGATAGACGGCATCCAATTCATCAAGATTGCCCGCAAGAAATTCCCGGAAGTCCCTTTTAAGATTATCGCTGTATCGGGGAGCGTTGTCGAGCAAATGGATGAACTCTCGGATGCAGAGGCCGACTGGTTTGTTGCAAAAGGTCCTCTCGAACAGATGGAGCACCAGATCGGCGACCTTCTGGACCAGATGGAGAAGGGAGACGTCTCGGCCCCGGATGGGAGCAGGTTCCTTGAGCCGGGGACCCTGTATCCCCGGCAGGTCACGGGGGAACTGATCGACTCCGTCAATTTCCAGAAGGCTGTCATTGAAAGCATCGGTTTCGGCATCATCGTCGTCGACAGAGACGCGCGGGTCATCAATGCCACGCCGCAGGCGCTTGAGATCCTGAATGCGTCTCCCGGGGATATCCTGAATAAACATATTGCCTCCCTGGTCCCCCAGCAGGAGCGGGTCTATTTGATTGACGCCCTCAAGGCCGTGGCCCGGAATCTGGAGGTTAAGAAGGTCCGTCTCAGCATCGTTCTCGATTCCAAGGGATCCCGCCTGACGATCTCGCTCCTGAGATTGGGAGGACATATCGCAGGGTGGATCATTGCCATGGAGGAAACAGCCCCGTGAATCAGACCAGCATCAAAAACAAGCTGATCCTCAGCTTTCTTGCCCTTCTCTTGATCGTCATGGTGGTGGTGGGTGCTGCCCAGCAGATTACCGATAACGTTATCACAGCCCTGGGCGTCTCCGCTGCATTGGCCTTGGCCGCTGGAATTATCTTCGGCGGCATTTTTTCAAGATCCATCGTAAGGCGGTTGCCCCGGGGTCGGGCATGAGGTACTTCGGGTCCGGGTGGATCTCGAGTTTCAGCCAGTTCGTCTCGAGGGCCTCGCGCGCGAGCTCGGCCGCGAGCACCGCCTCGCGGGCGTCACGCACGCCCGAGGTGTTGGGCAGCAGGCGGTAGCGGTCGGTCTCGAGGTGCGCGAGCAGGTCGTCCGGGCCGTCGTCGGTGCGCACGCGGCGCAGCGCCACGGTCACGAGCTGCGAGCCCGAGGCGGCGAGGCTGTCGCGCATGACGGCACCGGAGGCAAACTTGCCCGTGCCGACAAAGAGGCGGGAGGCAAACTCGACACCGGCAATGGTGAGGGGGCGGGAGGGCATGGAGGTGAGAAGGTGCGAAAGTGGGAAGGTGCGAAAGCGGGAGGGTCAGGTCCGCCTGGTGATCCGGGTTGGCCAGCAGCCGTCCCTCCTCCGGGTGGGTGAGGAAGCCCAGTTCGACCTGCACCGCCACGGCCCGGGGTTCCTGCAGGATGGTGGTGCTGGAGGGATGGGCACGGCAGTTGGGCGTGCCGGTCG
>JAWOIH010000371.1:0-2879 GCA_046484725.1 Candidatus Desulfacyla sp.
GGGGGAAATGCCATCTCGGTGTTCAAGTGCCCGGGCGAGCCCCAATTGGCGACGGTGAGGGGAAAGGTCTTTACGCCTGCCGAGCCGGGCGACCGCCCGGGGGAGATGGTGGATATTCAAGTGGAAATCGATCCATCCATGATCCGGGTGGAATCCATCGAAATCGTCGAAGAGGAAACCGTCTCGCTGGACAAGGCCAATGTGGTGGTGGCCGGCGGCGCCGGACTGGGCGAGGCCGACGGGTTTGAACTCCTGGAAGAGCTGGCGGCGGCCCTGCGCAGATCCTTCAGCAATGTGATGATCGGGTGCAGCCGGGTGGCCGTGGACAAGGGCTGGATCTCATCGGACCATCAGGTAGGCCTCACCGGGACCATGATCTCTCCGGATATCTATGTGGCGGTGGGGATATCGGGGGCCATTCAGCACCTGGTGGGCATGGTCCATTCCAAGAAGATCATCGCCATCAACACGGATCCTGCATGCAACATATTCAAGGTGGCGGATTACGGCATTGTCGAAGATTATGAAGATATCGTTCCCGCGCTGGTGGAGAAACTGGAGGAGTTGTCATGACAGAGATACGCATTATCGTATGTGCGAAACAGATCCCGGACCCGGAGGCGCCCCTTTCCGACGTGAGCGTGGATACGGAGAAGCTGGAGGTGATCGTCGATGCGCCCCAGGTGATCAGCCCCTTTGACGAAAATGCCCTGGAGGCCGCGGTTCGGTTGACGGAAAATATGGGTGGGAAGATAACGGTCTTGAGTCTGGGGAAAAAAGTTTCCGATACGGTGTTGAGAAAGACCCTGGCGGCCGGCGCGGACGAATTGATCCTTTTGGAGGACGATCAGTTTGAGAAGCTTGACAGCCATTCCACTGCCGCGGCCCTGGCAAAAGCCATTCAAAAGATAGGAGCCTACGATCTGGTATTGACCGGCAGGCAGGCCGGGGACTGGGATTCGGGCCAGGTGGGCCTGATCCTGGGTGAGATGTTAGGACTTCCCTGCATCAGCCTGGCACGGGACATCACCATCGAAGACGGAAGTGTGGTGGTAAAGAAGGGCGTCCCCGGAGGCTACGAACGGGTGAGGGCAAAGATGCCTGCCCTGGTGACGGTCAGTAATGAGGTAGGAGAGCTCAGGTACATCTCCAGGACCCGGATGCTGAAGATGATCCAGGGGGCCCGTTCCATCCCGTCGTGGGGAGCCGGGGAGATCGGCGTAAACCCGGAGGCCCTCCAGAAAATGGCCATAACGGCCCTCTCATCCCCCCCGGATATGGGGAGGGACTGTCAGTTCATGGAAGGAGCGCCCGAAGAGATGGCGGAAAAACTGGCCGCGGTGTTCATGTCGCTCAAGTAATCAGAATGCCGTTGTCGTGTTGGGTTTCGAGTGAACGCGGAGCGCGGAACTCGGAACGCGGAAGGAGTAAAACCGAAACCAACCTTATGACCCTGCATGACAATGGGAGTGTCGCGTTTTTGGAATTGCAAATCCGAGACGGTTTATTGAAAGAGATTTCATTACATTTTTAACCTTAGGAGGGATAACGAATGGCGGACAAATCGTACGATGCAATAGTGATTGGCGGGGGACATCATGGGACGATTATCGCCCCCTATCTGGCCAAAGCCGGTTTGAAAGTCGGGGTCTTCGAGCGGCTGGATCATCTGGGCGGGGGGGCCGTTTCCTTTGACGACTCGCCGGCCCCCGGTTTCCGGGGTAACTTCTGCGCCCATTTCACGCGGTTTTACGGCCATCCGGCCTACAGGGAATTCAACCTTCGGGGCGAGGGGCTGGAGTATGCGTTTCCGGATACCAATGAAGCGGCCGTGTTCGACGACGGGACCTCGTATGTGGCCTATGCCGGGTTTCCGGTGAAGGACCCTCAGACCGGAACAACCGAATACAGCGAGAGCAATGTCAAGAAGACCTACGACCAGATTGTCCGCTTTTCCAAGGCCGATGCCGAGGCGTATCTGTACTGGACGGAAAAATACAAGGAAATCATCCGTCCGGCGTTTGGCAGGCACAGGTACTCGGTGCCCACGCCCTATGGCGTGCCGGATGAGATCGAGAAGCTCATGACCGATCCCGGGAGCGGGTTGGATCCCTCCATGCAGTTCATGACCGCCAAGGAATGGGCCCACTTTGTCTTTGAAAGCCCGGAGTTGAGGATCCTCACCATGCGGGGCTTCCTCACCTCCTGCGGTATCTACCCGGACGATGTGCCGGGCATCATGTATGCCTTTGCCACCCTTCATCTGGTCCTGGGATGGGAGACCGCGGCTATCGCAAGGGGAGGCACCCAGTCCATTACAGACTCCCTGGTGTCGGCCGGAAAGAAACTGGGGGTGGAGTACTTCATCAATTCCGAGGTGGACAGGGTCCTGATCGAAAACGGGAAGGCCAGGGGCATCAAACTGCTGGACGGCACCGAGATCGAGGCCAAACAGATGGTGGTCTCGGACAATGCCACCCCCCAGTTGTTTCTCCGCATGATCGGGGAAGATCACCTGAACACCCAGATGAAGCGGAAGGTGGATGCCTATTTCTTCGACCGGGCCCAGCTCTTCTGGGGGCCCATCGCCGTTCACGAACTCCCGAACTACAAGGCGGCCAAGGACAATCCTGACATCAACCGGACCCCCCGCACCTATTATCTGCCCAAGGACCTGGCATACACCGAAGACAAATACATGCACGAGATCTTCCTCCTGGGTAGCCCTCGTTGGCGGCGAGCAGCGGATCGATGCCGAGCATCTCGCTGTACTCCTCGACGATCTCGTTCACGGGCACGGCGACGTCGAACACCCGCAGCCCGAAGGCCTGCCGGTGCACGACCTCGTTCGCGACGGCCGCGAGGCCGCCGCGCGTGAC
>JAWOIH010000393.1:0-14311 GCA_046484725.1 Candidatus Desulfacyla sp.
AAATCCCGTTGAGAAAACCCAGGACCAGCATGGAGGCATTGGCCAGGCTGCGGCCCGCCTTTAAGAAGGACGGCCTGGTGACCGCGGGAAACGCCTCCAAGATCAGCGACGGGGCCTCTGCCCTGGTGGTGATGTCGAGGGACAAGGCGGATCAGTTGGGATGCAAGCCCCTGGTCCGGATCGGGGCACAGGGCGCATCCGGCATCGATATGAAATATGTCCTGGTGGCGCCGATCCTGTCCATTCCCAAGGTCCTGGCCAAGGACGGGCTCAAGGTGGGGGATGTGGACCTGCACGAGATCAATGAGGCCTTCAGCACCTCTTCCGTGGCCATCAACCGGGAATTGGGGATTGGCCCTGAAAAGGTCAATATCCACGGGGGGTCTGTGGCCATCGGGCATCCCATCGGGGCGAGCGGGGCCCGGGTCCTCACCACCCTCATCTATGCCATGAAAGATACCGGGGCAAAGATCGGGGAGGCCTCCCTCTGCCTGGGGGGCGGAGAGGCAGTCACCCTGGTCGTCTACAATGAGGAATAAACGTTTCTGGGGGATTTTTTAATCATCCGTGTAACTCTGCGGAGGCTATGAATGGAATTTAGGAAATAGGAGATGAAATGATGAAAGATGTGGTGATTGTGTCTGGGGTTAGGACGCCCGTAGGGGCATTCGGGGGAACCTTGAAGTCAACGCCGGTGGTTGATCTGGGGGCATTGGTGCTCAAGGGGGCGCTCAAGAAGCTGAACCTGAAACCGGTCGCGACGGAGGATCTGACCCGGTTTGAGCCCGACGCACTGAAGGGACTCGGTATGATCGATCTGGAAAAGAAGGATTATGATTACGACGCATCCGCTCAGCCCATTCAGATCGACGAGGTCATTATGGGCAATGTGGTGGGCGCCGGTCAGGGCCAGAATGTGGCCCGGCAGGCTACCATCCGGGCAGGCATCTCCAAGGAGACGGCCGCATTTACGGTGAACAAGGTATGCGCCTCGGGCATGAAGTCTATTGCCCTGGCCGCCCAGTCCATCCGTTCCGGCGAGGCCGATGTGATCCTGGCCGGCGGCATGGAGAATATGAGTCTCATCCCCTATGCGCTTCCCGCGGCACGGTGGGGTGCACGGATGAACAATGCCGATCTGGTGGACCTGATGATCATGGACGGTCTGTTCGAGATCTTCTATGGCTATCACATGGGCGTCACCGCGGAAAATATTGCGGCCAAATACGCCATTTCAAGGGAAGAGCAGGATGAGCTGGGCGCCCTGAGCCACCAGCGGGCCAGAAAGGCCATTGCAGAAGGACTGTTCAAGGACGAAACCGTGCCGGTCGTCATCCCCCAGCGGAAGGGAGACCCCCTGGTCTTTGATACGGATGAGCGGCCCATGGATACCAGCGTGGAAAAGATGGCAAAACTGAGACCGGCCTTTAAGAAAGACGGCACCGTCACCGCAGGAAATGCATCCGGCATCAATGATGCGGCAGCGGCCCTTCTGATCATGTCCGATTCAAAGGCCGCTGAACTCGGCCTGAAACCCCTTGCGAAAATCCGTGCCTGTGCGTCCGCGGCCATCGATCCAGCGTACATGGGTCTGGGCCCGATCCCGGCGGTCAGAAAGATCCTGCAGAAGGAAAATCTCTCGATCAAGGATTTCGGGGTCATCGAGCTGAACGAGGCCTTTGCCTCACAGGCCATCGCGTGCGTGCGCGAGCTGAAATGCGATATGGAAAAGACCAATCGCCTGGGGAGCGGCATTTCCATCGGTCATCCCATCGGCTGTTCAGGCGCTCGGCTCGTTGTCACCATGATGGGCGAGATGTTGCGATCGGGGGCCCATCTGGGGCTGGCCTCTTTGTGCATCGGCGGCGGACAGGGCATGGCCATGGTCTTAGAGATTGATGATTGACAGATTGTCGATTGCGCATCGGGGATTTCATGCAGAAGGACAGGCGAAGGAGTATTCCATGCGCAATCGTCGACTATCATCGAAATTGGAAGATCATCAATCACCAATCAACAATCCAAAGGGGGTGAACAATGGCTTACGAAAATATCATTTTTGAGACAGAGGGGAATGTGGCGATCATCCGCTTCAACCGGCCCAAGGCCTTGAATGCCATCAATCCGGATGTGCTGGCCGAGGTGGGCCAGGCCCTTGACAAGATTGAGGCGGACGCGAATGTGAAGGTCCTGGTGTTGACGGGCGCAGGAGATAAGGCCTTTGTGGCCGGGGCCGATATCGCCCACATGGCCACCTTTTCCGCGCTTCAGGGCCGCCACTTTTCCCTGCAGGGACAGGCCCTCCTGTTCCGGCTGGAAGCCCTTCCCATCCCGGTCATCGCCTGCGTCAACGGGTTTGCCCTGGGCGGGGGGATTGAACTGGCCATGGCATGCGATTTCATCTACGCCTCTGAAAACGCAAAATTCGGTCAGCCCGAGATCAACCTGGGCATCATTCCCGGATTCGGGGGGACCCAGCGGCTCCCCCGTCTGGTGGGCAAGGCCATGGCCAAGGAACTCTGCATGACAGGGGCCATTATCGGCGCAGCGGAAGCCAAAGAGATCGGCATCGTCAACAAGGTCTTTCCCGCAGATGCCCTGTGGGAAGAGACCATGAAAATCGCCAGACTGATCGCAACCAAGGGGCGGGTCTCCCTGCGGGCCGCCAAAAATTCTATTGACCGGGGCTATGATGTGGATCTTCACCTGGGCAACGCCATTGAGGCGGATGCCTTTGCCCTGTGTATGGCGAGCCCTGACGGCAAAGAGGGCCTGACCGCGTTCCTCGAAAAGAGAAAACCCGAGTTCAAGGGAGGGTTGAGCTGACATGGACTTTGCATTGACCGAAGAACAGCAGATGGTAAAGGATATGGCGGCCCGGTTTGCCGAGACCGAGATCCGGCCACGGGCTGCCGAGTTGGATGAAAAGCATGAGCATCCAGCAGAGATCGTCCGGCAGATGGGCGAATTGAAGATGATGGGCATCGCGGTCCCCGAGGAATTCGGGGGCGGCGGCATGGATTATGTCAGTTATGTGCTTGCCCTCATCGAGATATCCAAGGCCTGCGCATCGACCGGGGTGATCATGTCGGTCAATAACTCCCTCTACTGTTTTCCGGTCAATCATTACGGCACGGATGAACAGAAGAAAAAATACCTGTATCCCTGCGCGTCGGGCGAAAAGATCGGGTGCTACGGCCTGACCGAGGCAGGCGCCGGATCGGACCCTGCAGGCATGCGCACGACCGCGGTGAGGGACGGAGATGGATGGGTGATCAACGGCGAGAAAAAGTTCATCACCAACGGCAACGTCTCTGCCTACAGCGTCATCGCAGCCGTCACGGATAAGGGGAAAGGGTACAAGGGGATCTCCTCCTTTGTGGTGGACCTGGAGAATACCCCTGGTTTCAAGGTAGGACGGGTGGAGGCCAAATTGGGCATCCTGGCCTCCGGGACATCGGAGTTGATCTTCGAGGATGCCAGGGTGCCTGCCGACGCCCTTCTCGGAAAGGAGGGCGAGGGCTTCAAGCAGATGCTGACCACCCTGGACGGGGGCCGGATCGGGATCGCGTCCCAGGCCATCGGGATCGGGCGGGCCGTTCTGGAAGAAGCGGTGGCCTATGCCAAGACCAGGGAGCAGTTCGGCAAGCCGATCACCGCTTTTCAGGCGATCCAGTGGAAACTGGCCGACATGGCCACGGAACTGGATGCCGCGGAACTTTTGACCCTTCGGGCGGCCTGGCTGGAAGACCACAAAAAACCATATGAGAAGGCCGCTGCCATGGCTAAGATGTATGCATCGGACGCGGCCATGAGGGCATCGATCGAAGGCGTTCAGGTCTTGGGGGGATACGGGTACTGCAAGGAATACCCGATGGAGCGCCACATGAGAGACGCCAAGATCTGCCAGATCTATGAAGGAACCAATGAGATCATGCGGCTGGTGGTGGCGAAGAACCTTATTCGGGAGTGAACGGTTAACAGTGAATAGTTGATAATGAATAATTAATAATGAATAGTGAATAGTGAATAGTGAGAAGTTGGGGAGAAGATGGAATAGCGCGAGGGGAGATTTTCATTATTCAATATTCCCTCTTCATTTTTTATTTTTCAATATGCCTTCTTCAATATTTCAATGCAAAGGGGGTGTCCCATGCCCTTGACCTTTAATGACAGGATTTTTGACGACATAAATAGGGAAAACGAGAAGTGGCAGAAAAAGCTGGAGAAGGTTTTTGAGGCCAGGCCCGAACGTCTCCCCCGGTTTTCCACGGTTTCCGACCGGGAAATTGGCCGGCTCTATACCCCTGCCGACATCAAAGGCCAGGACTTCATGCGGGACATCGGCTTCCCCGGAGACGCCCCCTTCACCCGCGGGGTCCAGCCCTCCATGTACCGGGGCCGTCTCTGGACCATGCGCATGTTTGCCGGCCTGGGAAGCGCCAAGGACACGAACAAACGATTTCACCTCCTGGTCAATCAGGGACAGACCGGCCTCTCCACGGCCTTTGATATGCCGACCCTCATGGGCTATGACACCGATTCCCCCAAGGCCAGGGGGGAATGCGGCAAGTGCGGTGTGGCCATCGACACCCTCAAGGATATGGAAGACCTCTTCGACGGTCTTCCCATCGACAAGATCACCACCTCCATGACCATCAATCCGCCGGCATCGGTAATATGGGCCATGTATATCGCCATGGCGGAAAAGCGGGGGATCGACAGGCGGATCATCGGCGGTACCATCCAGAACGACATGCTCAAGGAGTTCATCGCCCAGAAGACCTTCATGTGTCCGCCCGTGCCGTCTGTGCGCATCATCACGGATACGGTGGAATTCGGGACAAAGGAGATCCCGAGGTGGAACACCATCAGCATCAGCGGGTATCATATCCGGGAGGCGGGTTCCACAGCGGTACAGGAGCTGGCCTTTACCCTGGGAGACGGCATCGCCTATACGGAAGAGGCCATGAAGCGGGGCCTTGACGTGGACGATTTTGCCCCCAGGTTTTCCTTCTTTTTCAATTCCCACCTCGATTTTTTTGAGGAGGTCGCCAAGTTCCGGGCGGCCAGGCGGATGTGGGGAAAGATCATGAAAGAGCGCTTCAAGGCAAAGGATCCGAGATCGTGGTGGTTGCGGTTCCACACGCAGACCGCCGGGTGTTCCCTCACGGCCCAGCAGCCTTACAACAACGTGGTCCGGACCGCGCTTCAGGCACTGGCTGCGGTGATGGGGGGCACGCAGTCGCTCCACACCAATTCCCTGGATGAGGTCCTGGCCATACCCACCGAGGAGGCTGCCACCATTGCACTCCGGACACAACAGATTATTGCAGAGGAATCAGGCGTAGCCAACACGATCGACCCCCTGGGCGGGTCTTATTTTGTGGAGGCCCTCACCAACCAGATGGAGGAGGAGGCCTTCGAGATTATCGAGAAGATCGACAACATGGGAGGCATGCTGTCGGCCATAGAGAAGAACTATCCCCAGCAGGAGATCGCCGATGCCGCCTATCGTTACCAGAAACAGATCGATGAAAAGGAAAAGACCGTGGTGGGGGTGAATAAGTATGTTACCGAAGAGGATATCCCCATAGAGATCCTGGAGATCGACGAAGCGCTGGAAAGCCTCCAGATAGAGAAGATCCACCGGATCAAGAACGAGCGTGACAACTCCCGGGTGGAGGCCTGCCTGGAGAGGGTGGGCGAGGCCTGTTCCGGCGACAGAAACGTCATGGAGGACCTGATTGACGCGGTCAAGGCCCATGCCACCCTCCAGGAGGTGTGCGATGTGTACAGGAAGGTGTACGGCGAGTACAGGGATCCGGGGATCTATTAGAAAGGTGAACGTCCAACATCGAATGGGCAAAAAATTTCCTTTGAGTCCTTTGTGTCACTTAAGTCGCTTAGCCGGCAACAGGGGGCAGAGATGGTTCGATAAACGAATGGAGGGGATGGTCATTACATCTGCGCGAATCTGCGAAATCTGTGGATGGAATTGAGGAATTATTGATGAAACAGAAGCGAAGAGTCAGGGTGATGGTGGCAAAACCGGGTCTGGACGGTCATGACCGGGGGGCCAGGATCATTGCAAGGGCGTATCGGGATGCCGGTTTCGAGGTGGTGTACACAGGGCTTCACCAGACGCCCGAGGAGATTGTGGAGGCCGCCATTCAGGAAGACGTGGATATGATCGGTATGTCGAGCCTGGCAGGGGCCCACAAATATCTGTTCCCTGCGGTCGTTCAGCTCCTTCGGGACAGGGGGGCGGAAGATATTGTCGTGTGCGGGGGCGGGATCATCCCGGAGGATGATATTAAGAAATTGAAGGCGGTCGGGGTCCGGGAGGTATTCCCCCCCGGGACGCCCCTCGATGAGATCGTCAGATGGGTCGAGGAGAATGTATCACCGAGGTAGAGATAGGAAATAATGGGCAGTGTAGCAGAAAAAGTGGTTGCCGGCGACATCCGGACGGTTGCGCGTCTGATCCGCGATATTGACGACGGCATGCCCGAGGTGCGGCAGGTGTTGAAAGCGCTCTATCCCCATACCGGAAGGGCCTATGTCATCGGGATTACGGGGTCCCCCGGTGTGGGCAAGAGCACCCTGGTGGATCAGATGGTCGCTCACATCAGGAAACGGGGTAAGACGGTCGGGGTCCTGGCCGTTGATCCCACCAGCCCGTTCAGCGGCGGGGCTATCCTGGGGGACCGCGTGAGAATGCAGCGACACAGCATGGACCCGGGCGTTTTTATCCGGTCTATGGCCACGAGAGGCCATTTCGGGGGCCTGACCCAGTCCACCCGAAGCGCGATCGATGTCCTGGATGCCATGGGCAAGGACTATATCCTGGTGGAGACGGTCGGCGTGGGTCAGGATGAGGTGGATGTGGTGAGGAGCGCCCACACCACCGTGATTGTGGTGATTCCCGGCATGGGAGACGATATCCAGGCGATCAAGGCCGGGATCCTCGAGGTGGGCGATATCTTCCTGATCAACAAGGCCGACAGGGAAGGCTCGGACAAGACCATGAGCGACCTGAGACTGATGATCGAGATGGATCAAAAGAAGTACGAGGCAGGCGGGTGGAAACCGCCCATACTCAAGGTCGAGGCGGTGTTTGACAAGGGGGTGGACGAATTCCTGGAGGCCGTGGACCGGCACGCGGCACATCTCGCCAAGACCGCCGGCGGACTCCATTTCAGGGGGAACAGGGACAAGGTCCGCCAGGAGTTGGGAGAGATGATAAAGGCCCGGCTTATCGAGGAGGTCCTCGACCGGTTGACGGATTCGGGTGAATTCGACAGGGCCGTGGCATCGATTGTGGAAGGGAAGGTGGATCCCTATACGGCATGTGAAGACCTGGTCCTCCCGATCCTGTCCCGCTGAAGGAGACTCACGGACGGTTCTTCAAATGCCTCTCCTTGAGCAGGATTCACGCATTACCAGGCATCGCCTGCACGGTCCCTGTCAAGCGATGATGATCGTTGCGTCTTAAACCCTGACCCCGGATGACGCCCATGTATACTATTTTCTGGTGGCTTCGCCAGTCTCTTCTCATTCTTGGGGGGTGTTTCTTCCTGACCTTTGGGATTCATGTCCTGATCGCTGCCTATCAACTGAAAGATCCTTATTCCTTTGTCATGGCCTTTTTTGCATCCAACCTCATCATCCTCATCAGCGCCACCCTGATTTTAGGGTTCGTTTTGAGGATGGTAAGGGTGTATCGTATCTTGAGGGAGGATAAATGACCGGGGCTGGATACTGGATGCCGGATGCCAAGTTTGAAGTTACGAGTTTGGAGTGCCTAAAGTTGAAAATGAAAAATGCCGATTCAACTCCACACGCTACACTCCACACTTTGGCTCACTTTATTAATTTTATCTCACTTTAGTCATTCCTTGGAAAAGGAGGCAACACAATGCCGAGCACAAAAACGGGCCAGCCTATCGGTAAACGTATATCGAAGATGCGGAGGGCGAAAAAGCTGACCCTCAAGCACCTGGCCAATGAGACAGGTCTGGCCACGAATTTCATCTCCCAGGTTGAAAAAGGAGAGGTGATTCCTCCCGTCTCCGTTATATTGCAGCTTTCAAGGGCCCTTGAAATCGACTCCAGCATCCTTCTGACCGAGGAGAAGCAGCGGGCGGGAAAGAAGTCCGATGAAGATTTTAAAAAGCGAACCGAGGCCTATACCTACGAGACCCTCACGCCGGAGGCCATACACAAACACCTCAAGGCCTTCAAGGTCTTTATCGATCCGAAATCAGAGCATAAGTCGGTCAGTTACCAGCACCTGGGAGAGGAGTTTCAGTATGTCTTGAAAGGGAAAGTCGAGGTGATGGTAGGGGAAAACAAGAATGTCCTCGGACCTGGGCAGAGTCTCCATTTCAATTCTTCCATCGCTCACAAACTCAGAAACATCAGTTCGGAAAAGGCGGAGTTGCTGGTGGTGCTGTATACGCCGTGAAACGGGCCGATTGAGAAACTGAGGAAATCGGGGATTTAGGGAATTGGGGAATGGTGAAGGGAAGAAATGGCCTATCAACTGAATGAAGAACAGCGGATGATACGGGCAATGGTCAGGGACTTTGCACGGGATACGATATTGCCCACGGCTGCCGAGAGGGACCAAACCTGTGAGTTTCCGGCGGACAACATCAAGAAAATGGGTGAGTTGGGCCTTATGGGGATGAACGTGCCTCCCGAATATAACGGGGCCGGCGTGGACACGGTCAGCTATTCCCTGGCCCTTCAGGAGATCGCCTATGCCTGCGCCTCCACGGCCGTGGTGATGTCGGTGCACAATTCGGTTGCCTGCGGACCCGTCTATCTGTTTGGATCGGACTTTCTCAAGGAAAACTATCTGAAGTCCCTGGCCTCCGGAGAAAAGATCGGGTCCTTTGCCCTGACAGAGGCCGGTGCAGGGTCGGACCCGGCCAGCCAGAGGTCGAGGGCGGTCAGGGACGGCGAGACCTATGTGATCAACGGCGCCAAGATGTTCATTTCCACGGGCAAGAACTCGGATCTTACGGTGGTGACGGCCTATACGGACAGAGACAAGCGTCATCGAGGGATCAGCGCCTTTGTGGTGGAAAAGGGGACCCCCGGTTTTTTCGTCGGAAAGGAAGAGAAGAAGATGGGATTGCGGGCCTCGGACACGGCGGAACTGATCTTTGAGGACTGCCGGGTCCCCGCGGAAAACCTATTGGGAGACGAAGGGGATGGGTTCCGCATTGCCATGGCCTCTCTGGACGGGGGGCGGATCGGCATTGCCTCCCAGTCGGTAGGCCTGGCCCAGGCCGCGCTGGACGCCGCGGTGAGTTATGCCAAGGAGCGGGTCCAGTTCGGCAAGACCATTTCTCAATATCAGGGGATCCGATGGATGATCGCCGATATGGCCACCCAGATCGAGGCGGCCAGGCTCCTCACATTCAATGCCGCCGCCATGAGGGACCGGGGGGAGAACTTCTCTGCCGCCGCTTCCATGGCCAAGGTCTTTGCCTCTGAGATGGCCAACAAGGTGGCCTACAAGGCCCTTCAGATCCATGGCGGATACGGCTATATTCAGGAGTTTCCGGTGGAGAGGTATTACCGGGATGCCAGGGTCTTTACCATCTACGAAGGGACCTCCGAGATCCAGAGGATCGTGATCGCCAATCATGTCATCGGGAAATAACCCGGTTTTCAGATATGCTTTAGGGAGTAGTGAAGCGTCGCCGGCGGGTCTTGAATAAGACCCGCCGGTTCAGCATAGAAATAAACCCTGCGACAGTCTCTTACACCAATCCCTGATCCAGCATGGCATTGACCACCCTGACAAACCCCGCGATGTTGGCGCCTGCAAAGTAGTTGCCCGGCCGGCCGTATTCTGCGGCCGCATCCATGCAGCTCTGGTGGATGTTCTTCATGATCATCCTGAGCCTGTTGTCCACCTCCTCCCGTGGCCAATTCAGCCGCATGCTGTTTTGCGCCATTTCCAGGCCGGAGACCGCAACGCCGCCGGCATTGGAGGCCTTGCCCGGGGAATAGAGGATCTTGCTGTCCAGGTAGACGTCGATGGCCTCGGGGGTGGAGGGCATGTTGGAGCCCTCGGCCACCAGCTGGACCCCGTTGTTGACCAGGTTCCGGGCGTCCTTTCCATTGATTTCATTCTGCGTGGCGCTGGGAAAGGCGCAGTCGGCCTTGTGGTTCCAGAGCGGATTGTAGTCAAGGGTCGTATCCACTTCCGTATAGACCGCTTCAGAATACTTATCCACATACTCCATAATCCTGCCGCGGCGGACGTTCTTGAGCCTCATGACAAAGTCCAGCTTGTCCCTGTCAATACCCGCCTCGTCGTAGATGTAGCCGGACGAATCGGAAAGGGTCACCACCCTGCCGCCCAATTCGATGATTTTTTCCGCGGTGTACTGGGCCACATTGCCTGAGCCTGAGACCAGACAGACCTTTCCATTCAGTGTGTCATTCCGCGTGGCAAGCATCTCCGATGCAAAATAGACGCACCCGTATCCTGTTGCCTCGGGTCGGATCAGGCTCCCGCCCCAGCCGAGGCTTTTGCCGGTCAGCACGCCCGTGAACTCATTCCGCAATCTCTTGTACATGCCGAACATATAGCCGATCTCTCTTGCCCCCACCCCGATATCTCCGGCGGGGACGTCCGTGTCAGGGCCTACATGTCGGCTGAGTTCGATCATGAAACTCTGGCAGAACCGCATGACTTCATTGTCGGATTTCCCTTTGGGATCAAAGTCGGAGCCGCCTTTTCCACCCCCCATGGAGAGGGTGGTCAGGGCGTTCTTGAAGACCTGCTCGAATGCCAGGAATTTGAGGATGCTCAAATTTACCGAAGGATGAAAGCGGATGCCCCCCTTGTACGGCCCGAGGGCGCTGTTCATCTGCAACCTGAAACCGCGATTGACATGCACCTGTCCCTCGTCATCCACCCATGGGACCCGGAACATCACCACCCTTTCGGGTTCCATGATCCTCTCCAATACGGCCGCCTGACGGTATTCGGGATTTCGCTCCAGCACGGGTTGAATGGTTTCCAAAACCTCTTTCACCGCCTGGTGGAATTCCTTTTCGTTCGGATCTCTTGCCATAACCGATTTTAAAATCTCTTCCATGAATAACCTCCTGTTTTTATTTATGATGCTGTGCTATAGCGTTAAAAATAAATGTTTCTGGGGTCCCTTGTTCCACCTCTCGCCCCTGAAATCTCAAACCTCAAATTTGAAATTTCAAATCGTCCCCTCCTCATTCCCCATTGCCGATAATCACACACTGGGACCTTCTGCCGTCAATCTTGATGATCAGCGGTTTTTGCACTGTCACGTGTTTCAAAAAGGTCGTTTCCTGAACCGTGGGTATGGAACGGAGCCAGCTCCAGTCAAAATAGTCTTCTGATCCCGCGTCTTCTGTCACGGTGATGTAATCGATGCCCAGGGACGTAATATTCTGAAAAAAATGAGATCCCTGGGAAGGGTCGGCCTTCAATTGTTTATTCCTGAGTTCGATGATGGCGCCCACGCCCGAGATATGGCGCCATTGGACCGGAATGCCCAGCCATCTGTCCGCGGACCCCCATCGGCCGGGACCGATCAATAGATACTGCCGTCGTTCCTTTAGCAACCCGGCATTTATCTGACCGATCTCCTCTGCTATCCGCACGGTTGCGCCGGCATCGAACCCATCGGGTTTGACATAGACAATGTCTTGGATCTCCTCATTCTTGCCGTTCCCCAGGGCGGTAGTGGACCGGCAGAATGCCTTGTCCAGCTCTTCGGGCGTGATTTCCACATTGAACCGTTCCTCGTCCGCGACCATCGGCCTCATCTGGAGGAAACTGAACTCGCCCTTACGATTCTTTTCCGGGGCGAGATCCACCGAGAACTCGATCTCTACGGGGCATCCCATGCCTTTCCTCCCCACCATGAGGAGATCGGACAGGAGCTCCGGCAGGGGAAAGACATGGTGTCTCAAGACCTGGGCAAAGGTCAGGACTTTGGGTCCCGGCATATACCCCGTGTCCCTGATGCGTTCTTCCTCGGGCACATAGGTGCTGGCCAGGGCCCTGACCGGAAACTCTTTTTCCGCATCATCCAGGTCCCGTTTCTCAAGGTTGGAACTGCGCCACAGCTCCGGGCCCTCGGGATAATTCCGGATCCTCAAGGCATAGAAAAACCTTTGGGCATTGGCCAGGATGTCTTTCACCGTGGAGAACTGGGGCATGATCTCCGGATACCTGGGGGAAAAGCGCAATGTCTTTTCCCCTTCCACAACGGTCTTGCCCAGGCCGAGTGCAATATGGGCGATCCCTTCCTCGGGCTTCATCCGGGATACCGGGTAGAAATTATGCGACTGGGCCACGCCCGAAATGGCCGGGTAGAAATAGTCCCCATATTCCTTTCCGGAAAGCTGCTGGATGATAACGGCCATGGATTCTGTCTGGGGTTGGTTCGATGTGCTTCTCGCGAAGGCCTTGGGGCTTTCATAATAGGTCGATGCGTAGACCAGCTTCACCGCGGTCATGAGATGCCTCAGGCGGACCGTAGGATCGGGATGATTATTGGGAATCATATAGGTCTGATACAGCCCGGCATAGGGCTGAAACTGGGCGTCTTCCAGCAGGCTTGAAGACCGGACCGAGAGGGGGATCCTGACCTGGGCCACAAACGCCTCCAGGTCCTTTGCCAGCCATTCGGGCATATCCGCATCAAGGAATCCTCTGGCGATGTCTTCATCGGTGAATCCTTCCCTGGCAAAGCGTTCGAGATGGTTCTGCACTACAAACGACTCAAACCCGTCTGTACAGATAACCAGGGTCTTTGGTATCCGGATCTTGATTCCGGAATACTTTTCGTGAAGTTCCTGGTTCTGCTCGAGGACCGTGGACATGAAGGCCAGACTCCTGGCCTTTCCGCCCAGGGACCCCTGACCGATCTTGAGAAAATCATTGATCAGAGGGTCAAAATGTTCCGCCCTGAACCGGGCCACCACCCCTTTCTGTCGCAGTCTCCGCAAGGCCCGAATATTGGAGATAATATATTCCCGCATTTCAGGGACGCTGGCGAAATCACCGGCCTTGACCTCGCGGAATTTGGAGGCCAGGGCGATCTCTGAACGGGCCATGATCCAGTTGGAAAAGTGGTTCCGTTCGGCATGATAGCGAAGCGAGGCGTCCGGTATCCCCGCCAGCTTGGTTTCCAGCGTGGTGAGATTGGAAGCCCGGTCCACCTCTGTCCCGTCAGGCATGCGGAAGATGAAATCGCCGAACCCGAGCCGGGACAGGAAGAAATCGTGTATCTCGGAGAGGAGTTGAGGGGAATTCTTGTCTAAAAAATCGGCCGGAATCTGCTCCGCCATTCTCCTGTTGCTCGATTCCGAACTCAGGAGGAGGAGCGGGACGTCAGGGACCTCCTTGTGGATCTGAGAAAGTAAAAGAAATCCCGTATTGTCGTCCATTCGGTGGTTCTTGGGGAGCCGGGCGTCGGAAATCACTCCGAAGAGGAAGGACCGGAATCTCTGATAAAGGGCCAGGGCCTCCTCATAATTGGTAGCCAGGAGTATCTTGGGCCGGGCACGCATGGTCAGGAGTCGGTGTTCCTCATTCAGCCCCACCTTGAGCACGGCCTGGGTCTGTCTGACGATCTCCTTGTAGATGAGCGGCAAAAAGGACGAGTAATATACCGGGGAATCCTCCACCAGGATCAGGACGCGGACCATGGCCTTATCCGTGTCGGCGTCCACGTTCAGGTGATCCTCGGCGTTCTTGACCAGGGCCAGGAGGAGATCGGAGTTCCCTGACCAGATAAAGATCTTGTCGATCCCGTCGCAGTTCTTGTTTTCAGGAAGGGGGTAAATCCCCCTGGGGCTGTGGGCCAGGAGGATGACTGGGAGGCCGGGATGGGTCTTTTTGGCCTTCAACCCCAGGGTAAAGGCATCCATCTCCTCCAGGTGGGGGGTGGTGACCACCATGTCGAATTTTCTCATGTTGAGAAGGGCCAGGGCGTCAAAGGCCGATGACGTCCGAGTGACCCTGGGCGGATGGCTCAGGTTCAATCCGCTGTACTCATTGATGATCCGGGACGCAAGGCTCCCGTCTTCCTCCATGATGAAGGCATCGTAGGGACTCGACACCAGGAGGATCTCCCGGACCTTCTTGGACATGAGTTCGTGATAGATCTTGAAACGGGCGTAAAATTCCATGGCAGCCTGTTGTATCATCAACCTGTTTTCCCTCCGCCTGCAACCCAAGGCCCGAAGAAGCGGTTCGGGAAAAGGGGCGGATCATTTTACATGAGGAACA
>JAWOIH010000399.1:0-9256 GCA_046484725.1 Candidatus Desulfacyla sp.
GACCCCTTTCTTGGGCAAACGGGCCGCTGGACTGGCAGCCGATGCCAAGCAGAAAATCTCACTGGGTCGCGGGCTGGTCCGAAGCGACGTGGCGGCCATCCTCTTCGACGAGCCCCTGACCGTGATCGATCCCCAGTTGAAATGGCACCTGCGGCGCAAGCTCAAAGAGATCCACGAAAAACTGAAACTGACCTTCATCTATGTGACTCATGACCAGGTGGAGGCCCTGACCTTTGCCGATCAGGTGGCAGTGATGTACGAAGGTGAAATTGTGCAGATCGGAACGCCTCAGGACCTTTTTGAAAATCCCGAACATCGTTTTGTGGGCTATTTCATCGGGAGTCCGGGGATGAACTTCCTGGATTGCGTCATCGATGGAAACCTGGCCCACGTGGATGGGGCCGTCATTCCCCTGGCTGAGGAAACCGCGGCAAAAGGACTTAAGGCCAAAGGAAAGCTGGAACTGGGGATTCGACCCATGTACCTGCAAGTCCATGGAGAACCCGGTAACAACCGGGTGGAGGCCTCGGTCAGGATGGTTGAAGACCTGGGGAGCTACAAGATCATGACCCTCAGACTGGCGGGGAGGACATTAAAGGCCAATCTGTCTGAAGACCAGCATGTTCCCGAGGGACGGGCCTGGCTTGCCTTTCCGCCGCAATGGACCCGTTTGTTCGCCGACGGCCGGAGGGTTAAATAGTGCTCGAACGAAAATTGCGATTCAGGCAAAGTCCGAATACGGAGATCGGAAATCCAGAACAAAGTCAAATGGCAAAATCCAAGACGATGAAACAGAGCCCTACATAGAGATCGCTCTCCTATTGGGAGCGTGGGAACATCTTTCAATTTTCAATCTTCAATTCGGAAGGGCATTGTCATGGAAAAATGGCCCAATAACAAGGCCTGGTTGCTGGTAATGCCGGTATTTGTCATTGTCGCGTTCAGCGCCATCATTCCGCTGATGACCGTGATCAATTATTCAGTCCAGGACATCCTCGCGCCGGGCCAAAGCATCTTCGTCGGCACCGAATGGTACAAGGAGATGTTGGGCGACTATCGTCTGCATGAGGCCCTGTGGCGCCAGTTCCTGTTCTCCGGGCTCGTCCTGTTGATCGAGATGCCCCTTGGCATCCTCATTGCCCTGGCCATGCCCAAAAAGGGCTGGGGGGTCCCTGCCTGTCTGGTGACCATTGCGCTGCCGCTGCTGATTCCATGGAATACCATCGGGACCATCTGGATCATCTTTACCCGGCCGGATATCGGTCTGTTTGGCGCCGGGATGAACAACCTGCTGGGCATTCCCTTTGATCATACGGATAATTGGCTCGATGCCTGGATCACCGTGATGTTGATGGAGGTCTGGCATTGGACTCCCCTGGTGGCCCTCCTGGCCTATGCGGGGCTGCGGGCCATCCCCGAGGCCTACTACCAGGCCGCCCGGATCGACGGCGCATCGGCCTGGGCGACTTTTTTCTACATCCAACTGCCCAAGATGCGCGGCGTACTCACCATTGCTTTTCTGCTCCGTTTTATGGATAGTTTCCTGATCTATGCGGAACCCTTTGTGCTGACAGGAGGGGGCCCCGGCAATTCCACCACGTTCCTTTCACTTTATCTGGTCAAGATCGCCCTGCTGCAGTTCGATCTGGGGCCGGGCGGGGCCTTTTCGCTCATCTATTTCGTCATCGTTCTCCTGTTCAGTTTTATCTTTTACCAGGCGCTTCAGAGAGTCGGAAAAGGAGAGAAGGCATGAAAGGAAAGAAAAAAATCGTCGGCCTGGTCATATACTTTATCCTGCTGCTGATCCCCATCTACTGGATGCTCAACATGTCCCTGCGGTCCAACGCCGACATCCTGGCGTCCTTTGCCCTGTACCCGAAAGATATCACGTTCATGAACTACATGAACATATTTACCGATTCATCCTGGTATATGGGTTATGTTAATTCTTTTATCTATGTGGCCATGAACACGGTTATATCGCTGTTCGTGGCCCTTCCTGCGGCCTACGCCTTTTCACGCTACCAGTTCGTGGGAGACAAGCAGATGTTTTTCTGGCTGCTCACCAACCGTATGGCCCCGGCGGCTGTTTTCGCACTCCCCTTTTTTCAGTTGTATTCCACGGTGGGTCTTATGGACACCCACATTGCGGTAGCCCTGGCCCACTGCCTGTTCAATGTACCGTTGGCAGTATGGATATTGGAAGGTTTTATGTCCGGCGTCCCCCGTGAGATTGATGAAACCGCCTTTATCGACGGGTACAGCTTCCCTCGCTTCTTTATCACCATATTCATCCCACTGATCCGGGCCGGTGTCGGGGTCACCGCCTTTTTCTGCTTTATGTTTAGCTGGGTGGAGCTGCTGCTGGCCCGGACGCTGACGGTAACCGAAGCGAAACCGATTTCGGCAATCATGACCCGGACCATCAGTGCCACCGGTCTCGACTACGGCCTGATGGCCGCGGCCGGCATCCTGACCATTGTACCGGGCGCCATGGTGATCTGGTTTGTACGCAACCATATGGCCAAGGGCTTCGCCCTGGGTCGCGTGTAAGGGGGTCAAAACCATGAAGTTTACTTTGGTATGGATGGAATGGACCGTTCCGACGGCAATCTTTTGCACCAGTATTATTCTGGCGGTGATTGCCATGACCATATGGCAGACCGTATCTCCCTCCATGGAACGCCGCGGTTTTCTGCCGATCCCCACCACGCCTGGGGATCGGTTCTTCATTGGCGTTCTGAGCAGTATATATCTCTTTTTCGCCTGGATCGGATTGACCTCTTTTGCGCTTTGGATACTGCTACCGATTGTTATGTGCTGGATTCTGGTGGTGATGATTTGGGGCTAGGGAACACGCCGCAATCCGTGAGAGAAACCAGTCTCGGGGCCGTGGTTGCGGCGACCCGAAGCGACCTGAAAGGAGGTGGTCACAACTGCAAAAAGGTGGGGCTGATGGATGAAGCCCCTGGTTGTCATGCTGATATCCCCCACCCGGATCGGCGGGAGGACCCTATCAGTTGGCAAGTTATGTGTGACGCATTGAATTGATGTGAAAGGAGACTCCGTAATGAGCAAGAAAAGTCTTTTTGGCGTAATCGCAGTCTTGGCGCTCGTTTTTTTAAGCGTTCCATGCTGGTCTTCGCCCCAGATGGAAGCCGCCAAGAAGTGGGTGGACAATGAATTCCAACCATCCACGCTGACCAAGGAGCAACAGATGAAGGAGATGGAATGGTTCATAAAGGCATCCGAGCCCTTTAAGGGCATGAATATCAAGGTCGTCTCCGAGACCATCGCCACCCATGAATATGAAGCCAAGGTCCTCGGTAAGGCCTTTGAGGAGATTACCGGGATCAAGGTCTCTTTTGACCTGATTCAGGAAGGGGACGTGATTGAAAAACTTCAGACCCAGTGGGCCTCGGGGAAGAACATCTATGACGCATGGGTGAACGATTCGGATCTCATCGGCACGCACATGCGCTACGGGTTCGTGGTTCCTCTGAGCGATTTCATGGAAGGCGAGGGAAAGGATGTGACCCTGCCGACCCTGGACATTGACGATTTCATGGGAAAATCCTTTACCACCGGTCCGGATGGAAAACTTTATCAGCTTCCGGACCAGCAGTTCGCCAACCTCTACTGGTTCCGGTATGACTGGTTTACGCGCCCTGATTTCAAGAAAAAATTCAAGGAGATCTACGGCTATGAACTGGGCGTCCCGGTCAATTGGTCTGCATACGAAGACATTGCTGAGTTCTTTACCGAGCATATCAAGGAAATCGATGGGAAAGCCGTTTACGGCCACAATGACTACGGTAAAAAGGCCCCGGATCTGGGTTGGCGTTTTACGGATGCCTGGCTCTCGATGGCCGGTTGCGGCGATAAAGGACTGCCCAACGGCAAGCCGGTGGATGAGTGGGGCATCAGGGTTGAAAACTGCCAGCCGGTGGGTGCGAGCGTTTGTCGGGGCGGCGCCGCCAACAGTCCCGCAGCAAAGTATTCCCTTCGCAAGTATATGGAATGGTTGCGAAAATATGCTCCCCCCGGTTGTCTGGGCATGGACTTTTACACCTACCTCCCTTTCCTGGCCGGAGGGAATGTGGCTCAGCAGATTTTCTGGTACACGGCATTTCTGCCCACTATGGTGGCTCCCGGGCCCACCGTTAATGAGGATGGGACACCCAAATGGCGTATGGCCCCCTCTCCCCATGGCCCCTACTGGGAGGAAGGGATGAAGTTGGGGTATCAGGACTGCGGGTCTTGGACCTTCATGAAGAGCACACCCCTTGACAGGCGGAAGGCCGCATGGCTTTTTGCCCAGTTCTGCGTAGCCAAGACCACGTCACTGAAAAAGGCCCACGTAGGCTTGACGCCAATCCGTGACAGTGATATCCGCCATGCGTCTTTTACCGAGCGTGCACCGAAACTTGGGGGTCTGGTAGAATTTTACCGCAGCCCGGCGCGTGTGGCCTGGACCCCCACCGGTACCAACGTGCCCGATTATCCCAAGCTGGCACAGTTGTGGTGGCAGAATATCGGCGAGGCGGTCTCCGGTGAGGTGACCGTGGATCGGGCCATGGACAATCTTGCCCAGGAAATGGACAAAGTGATGGAGCGGATACAACGTGCAGGCGTTCAGAAAGAATGCGGCCCCAAGCTGAATCCATGCATTGACTCCAACGTGTGGCTGAACAAGCCTGGATCGCCCAAGGCAAAGGTCAATGAGAAGCCTCAAGGTCAGACGGTTGACTACGACCAGCTCATCCAGGCCTGGCGTGAGGGGAAGGTGAAATAGCCCGAAAGGGAAACCTTTTGGAGCAGGTTGAACCGGGGCCGGCCGAAAAGGGCCGGCCCTTTTTTCGTGTGCCATGCGCATGCTCGAATCTTGACGGCCTCAACCCGGCCAGGTTGGAACCCGATAGGGGCCGCGCAAGGACACAAGGAACCAAAAGGACAAAAAAGATGTAAAGTGGATTGATTTTGGTCAACTTTTATGCGAAAGACGAGTTCTATGGGTTTTTGACAAAATCACGTTGCCAACTGATCAGGACGTGTTTGTGAGAAGACCCGGGAGGAGTGACATGGCTGGCTATATCGGCGCAGTGGACCAGGGAACCACCAGCACCCGCTTCATTATTTTCGATCGGGCAGGGCAGATCGTCGGCCTGGACCAGAAAGAACATCGGCAGATCTTCCCAAGGCCTGGATGGGTAGAGCACGACGCCGGGGAGATCTGGGACAACACCCGAAAGGTTGTGGCCGGGGCCCTTGCCAGGGCAGGGATAGAGGGTTCTGCTCTGGCTGCCGTAGGCGTAACCAACCAGCGGGAGACCACCCTCCTCTGGGACCGGCGGACAGGCCAGGCCTTCGGCAATGCCATTGTATGGCAATGTACGCGCACCGAACGGATCTGCAGGCAGCTGGCCATAGAAGGGGGTCAGGACCGGTTCAGGGAAAAGACCGGTCTGCCGGTGGCCACCTATTTCTCCGGCCCCAAGATCAAGTGGATACTGGACCACAATGCGGCGGTCCGGGATGCGGCCCTGCGGGGGGATGCCTGCTTCGGGACCATGGAAACCTGGATCATCTGGCAGCTTACCGGCGGACCGGACGGGGGCGCGCACGTAACCGATGTGACCAACGCCAGCCGGACCCTGCTCATGGACCTGCGGA
Source organism: Candidatus Desulfacyla sp. (assembly GCA_046484725.1). Classification (GTDB taxonomy): domain Bacteria; phylum Desulfobacterota; class DSM-4660; order Desulfatiglandales; family Desulfatiglandaceae; genus AUK324. The sequence continues at coordinate 5,674 of JAWOIH010000399.1, forward strand.
CCCTGACATGGGATCGGGAGATACTGGATGTATTGGGCATCCCGGTCGGCATCCTTCCCCGAATCGTACCTTCTGTCGATACTGATTTCTGGGGGGTTACGTCGAAAGGGGGGCCTCTGGGCGCCCATGTCCCTGTTTGCGGGGCATTGGGAGACCAGCAGGCGGCGCTGGTCGGCCAGCTCTGCCTTGAACCGGGCCAGGCCAAGAATACGTACGGTACGGGGTGTTTCCTTTTGATGAATACCGGGGATCAACCGGTGCCGTCAAAACATGGGCTGATTACGACGCTGGCCTACCAGATGAGAGACCGGCGTCCGGTCTATGCCCTTGAAGGCTCCATCGCCATTGCGGGGGCCCTGGTCCAGTGGCTGCGGGACAATTTAGGGCTGATTTCCCGTGCCGCTGAGGTGGAAGAACTGGCCCGCAGTGTGGATGACAGCGGAGGGGTCTATATTGTGCCCGCATTTTCCGGTCTCTTTGCACCCTACTGGCGGTCCGACGCACGTGGGGTTATGGTGGGGCTGACCCGGTATGTCAACAAAGGCCATCTGGCACGGGCCGCATTAGAAGCGTGCGCCTACCAGACGCGCGATATTGTCGAGGCCATGAACAAAGATTCCGGCGTCAACCTGACCCATCTGAAGGTGGACGGCGGTATGGTCTACAACGATCTTTTGATGCAGTTCCAGGCAGACATGCTTGGCGTGCCCGTGATCCGACCCAAGTTCGCAGAGACCACCGCACTGGGGGCGGCCTATGCAGCCGGCCTTGCCGCCGGATTCTGGTCGGGTATGGAGGAACTGCACAAGAACTGGAGCGCCGACAAGACCTGGCAGCCTGCCATGCCGGCAGAGGATAGGGAAAAGGGATACCAGGGGTGGAAAAGGGCCGTTGAAAGGACCTTTAACTGGATTGAATAAGCATCATGGGGAAGGGTTTCTGTGGACATCAAGGAATATGATTACAGCGACAAAACCTCCGGTTTCGAGGCGATTATTATCGGGTGCGGCATTGCCGGCGCCTCAGCTGCCTATTTTCTGGCTGAGCGGGGAATGACGGATATCCTGATCCTCGAGCGGGAGAGCCAGCCCGGCTATCACACCACCGGACGCTCGGCGGCCGTGCTGGTGGAATTCGACATGGTGCGGCCCATCCTCCAGTTGAAGCTATTGGGGGGACGATTCCTGCGCAACCCGCCCCCGGGCTTTTCGGAGAACCCGCTGCTCCAGCAGTCCGGGATCCTCATCCTGTTTCAGGGACCCCTGTGGAAACAGGCGGTGCAGATGGTCCCGGACCTGAGGCAATCGGGCGTTGGGGTTCATGTACTCAACCAGGAGGAGACGCTTTCCAGGATACCGGTGGTATCCTCCGAGAATTTTGACGGGGCCTTGTTCCTGGCCGAAGACGGACACATCGATGTCAACGAATTGCTGTGGAGCTATCTCAGGCATGCTCGTCGCAGAGGGGTGCGGCTCCGATGTAATGAAGAGGTCACAGACATCAGGGTGGAGCGGGGGAGATGCGTCGGCGTTACGACGCGTTCCGGCACATATCGATCCAGATGGGTCGTCAATGGGGCAGGGGCCTGGGCAGGGAAGATCAGGGAGTTGATCGGCCCCTCCCCGGTCCAACTGACGCCCCATCGCCGTACGATCGTCACCTTCAAGTCCCCTGATGGGTTGGATGTCCGGCAATGGCCCCTGGTGGCGGACCTGAGCCATAACCTCTACTTCTCACCTGAGTCGGCCGGTCTCATGGCAAGCCCCATGGATCAGGACCCCATGCCCCCCTGCGATGTGCGGCCAGATGAACTGGGGGTGGCGTTGACCATGGAGCGGCTCAAGGAACTTACCCCGCGACTGATCCCTCGATCCATTGTCCAGAAATGGGCCGGGCTCAGAACATTTGCGCCTGACCAGGTCATGGTGGTGGGGGAGGATCCGGATGTGAAGGGGTTTTTCTGGCTTGCCGGCCAGGGAGGGGCCGGGATCGAGACGAGTCCGGCCGTGGGACGGATCGCGGCGGACCTGATCACAGACGGGCGCACCGATCTGGTGGATGCGAGGGTTTACTCGCCGGCGAGATTCACGAGGTCGTAGGAGAAGGCAAGTGTCTAAAGTAGTCTAACGCGGTACGAACAGAACCAAAAAAGTCCCTCACACAAAGCCACAGAGCCACAAAGAGACAAGAAAGGCTAATTTGATTTTTGTGAGCCTCACGACAGCACCCTACCATATGGATGCCAGAGGGGTATATTCAAGACCGAGGGCCTCTGCCACGGCCCGGTAGGTCGCTTTTCCCTTATACACATTGACCCCTTTTGCCAGGGCGGCATTGTTCTTTATGGCCTGGGAGATCCCTTCTCTTGCCAGTTGCGTCAGGAAGGGGAGGGTGGCATTGGACAGGGCATAGGTGCTGGTCCGGGGAACGGCGCCCGGGATGTTGGTGACCCCGTAATGGATAATGCCGTCCACTACATAAACAGGATCCGAATGCCGGGTCGGGCAGATGGTTTCACAACACCCCCCCTGGTCCACGGCCACGTCCACAATGACGCTCCCCGGTTCCATTCTCCGAATCATATTCCTCGTCACAAGGCATGGTGCCTTTGCGCCCTTTACCAGAACCGCGCCGATGAGGAGGTCCGCCCGTTTGACCGCCTCGGCGATGTTGTGAGGATTGGCGATCAGGGTGGTGAGTCGGCCGTGAAGGACCTGATCCAGATAGCGAAGACGGTCCGCGTCAATATCCAGCACGATCACGCTGGCGCCCATGCCGAGGGCGATCTGGGCGGCATTGATCCCCACCACGCCGGCGCCCAGGATGGTTACATCCGCCGGACGGACCCCGGGCACCCCTGACAGGAGCTTTCCCCTGCCGCCGTTGTTCTTTTCCAGGTATTGAGCCCCCAGTTGTACCGCCATTCGCCCTGCCACCTCGCTCATGGGAGTGAGCAGCGGGAGACGCCCGTCGGCCGCCTCCACGGTTTCATAGGCGATGCCGGTCACCCCGCGTTCCATCATCTCGAGGGCGAGGGCCTTTTCTGCGGCCAAGTGGAGATAGGTAAAGATCGTCAGACCCTGCCGCATCAAGGGGTATTCAGACGGCTGGGGTTCTTTAACCTTGACAATCGTGTCAGCGGCCCACGCCCCATCGGCCCTTGCAACCATTCGTGCTCCCGCCTGAAGATACTCCTCATCAGAAAAACCGCTCCCCTCTCCGGCCGCGGTCTGAACAAGGACGTCATGTCCTGAATCCACGAGATGCCGGACACCGCCGGGCGTAATGGCCACCCGGTACTCGTTATCCTTCACCTCCCTGGGCAAACCGATGATCATAATCCCCTCCTTGGTAAGTGACTAAAGTCAGCCAAAGTGCGGAGTGTGGAGTTGGGGGTTTAAATCGGAATCTTTCCATTTTTGACTTTAGGCACTCCAAACTCATCGCTTGAAACTTGGAAAGACCGGTAGCCAGTATCCGGTTCCATACAAACTGCAAGTGTATCCAAATGGCGATGCCTAAATCAAGGGTATTCTGATTCCGTGGTTGATAGAGGCAGGATCTGTGCTTATAATGAAAATCG
>JAWOIH010000132.1:0-3702 GCA_046484725.1 Candidatus Desulfacyla sp.
GGTCGATCATGATCCTGACCAGGCCAATGCCTACCTGGACGAGATGGGCTTGACCCAACGCGACGGAGATGGATATCGCCTTCGACCCGATGGTCAGCGCCTGAGCATTGTCTACGAGTACGCCCCGCATCTCTCAACTCCAGGATTGTACGGAAGGCGTTGTCGTTGGCCCGTAATCGCTCTTCGGGCGACATCCTCAAAAACATGGCGAGTGAAACTGGGGGATGCCATTGGTTGGGTCGCGGACTGATCCTATAATCCGGCGGGTTTCACTTCGAAACAGTCGGGATTCAGGTGACCTTGAATGCTTTCCCAATGGTTGAGAAAGCTTGGGTTCGCAATCTCCTATGGATGTCATTTCATGGCACGGAGAACCACTTCCGTCACATCCATCACTTCCAGGTCCAATTTTTGCTTTCTTGCCTTCCCTTTGATGGTGCGAATGCACTGCTGGCATGATGTTACCACGATTTTCGCGCCGGTGCGCTCAATCTCTTCGAGCTTTTTCTGCGCCACTGCAGCAGAAAGATCAGGATCGACCATCTCCACATTGCCGCCACCACCGCAGCAAACGCTCTTGAGTCGGTTGTTTTCAAGTTCCACCAATTTCAAACCTGGAACGGCTTTCAAAATTCGCCTCGGGGCATCAAACACGCCACTGTTGCGGCCCAGATCGCAAGGATCATGGTACGTAACGGTTGCAGCCATCTCCTTAAGCGGCACGTGGCCTTCGCTGATCATCTTATCAAGGAATTCTGTGCTGTGATACAGGGCCAGATCCGCCTTGTAATAATCCTTCCATGTGCAATAACAGGTGGGACAGGAAAAAACCACCTCCCTGGCGCCTAGAGCCTTCACCCTATCCAGGTTGTGCCTGATTAATTCGTCCATTCGGTCGGGCACTCCGGCTCCGACAAGGGGGAACCCGCAGCACCACTCTTCCCCTCCCAAAAGTGCGAAGTCCACATTCGCCCGATCCATGATCCGAACCATATTAACGGGAATGCTCTGGACCATGGGGAAGAAGGAGGCCACGCATCCTACAAAATAGACCACCTCCGCCTTGTCCTTCTGAAAAAGACGAGCTGGCACATGTTTGAGGGAATCTGTCCAATCCGCTCGTTCCAGATTGTCCTCATCCGAGATGTTCCGGTGCGCTGAAACTGATTCTGCGGCTTTTTTCATCGCCGGGTGGATTCCGCGCTTTCCCGCGATTCTTTCTCTCATGCCCAGGAAGACCTTTCTGAGGTCCACCCCGCTCGGGCAGGTGACAGTGCAGGCGCCGCACAACAGGCACCTGGCATAGATATCTCTCAGATGCTCACTGGCATCAATCCCGTCCTGTCCGTAGCGTCTCGCGAGTTGGATTTTCCCCCTGGGAGTGTATTTCTCCAGAAGGAGTTCTTTGCAAACCGGACACGTGGCCTGGCAGAGGCCGCATTTGATGCATTGATCGAATTCGTCGGCAATTTCATTTGGAATCATGGGTTAACCTCATACAAAGCATCGGACCCGGCTCTTTCACAGAAAACTTCCCGGATTCAGAACATTGTTCGGGTCAAAGACTTTCTTGATGCCTCTCATAATTTCCAGGGCGGGCTCACTAAACTCCATACTGAGAAATCTCTTCTTGGCGATTCCGATTCCATGCTCGCCCGATAGAGTTCCACCCATGGCAATGGCCGCCTCATACATCTCCTCAAGCGCATTTTCAACCCTCTCCATCTCATCGCGATCCCTGACATCCGTCATGATTAGTGGATGGAGATTCCCGTCTCCCGCATGGGCAAGAACACCGATTTTCAGCTGGTACTTGTCGGCGAGCCCCACAATCTTTCTTATTATTTCAGGAAGCCTTTTTACCGGGACCGTCGCGTCCTCAACAATACAGTTGGGTCTAAGACTGGCAACGGCGCCAAAGGCCGTCCTCCGGGCCTGCCACAGTTTCTCGGCCTCCTCGGGTGTTCTCGCCCTTTCCACTTCTGTTGCGCCTCTTTCCTTGCAGAATTTCTCGATGCGCTCTCCTTGTGCCTGAACCAACAGAGGTTCTCCGTCCACTTCTATCAGGAGAAGTGCCTCTGCATCCTTTCGAAAATGGGCGCCCCCATAATTTCCGATCACATCGAGGACTACCCTGTCGATCAACTCCAGCGTTGTGGGCACGATCCCGGAGCCTATGATGGAAGAGACCGTTTGCGCCGCATCATCCAGATTTGCAAAAATGGCCTGCAAGGTGGCTTTAGCCGGAGGCATGGGAACCAATCTGAGTGTAATCTCGGTGATAATGCCCAGGGTCCCTTCTGAACCGCACATAAGCCTTGTAAGGTCATAACCGGTCACATTTTTTAACGTCTTGCCCCCGGTGCGGATGATGTCGCCTCTGGGGAGGACCACCTCCAGTCCAAGAAGATAATCCTTGGTGGTGCCGTATTTGACGCCCCGCGGCCCTCCGGCGTTCAGCGCCACGTTTCCTCCAATCGTAGATACGAACATGCTGGCAGGATCCGGTGGGTACAAGAGACCCTGCCCGGCCGCCGCTTTTTGAAGGTCCGCGTTCACCACGCCCGGCTGAACCACGGCACACCTGTTGTCCGGATCGATTTCCAGGATTCTGTTCATCCGGTGAAAGGCCATCACGAGGCCTCCCTGTTTGGCAACCGATCCGCCGCAGATATTGGTCCCGGCACCCCGAGGGGTTACGGGGAAGCTGTCCCTGTTGGCCTGTTGCATAATCCTGGAGATTTCCTCTGAAGTGCCGGGGATGATCACCCCGTCCGGCATGAATTCCGGCAGGAAGCCGTCATAAGAATAAGAAACCAAATCCTCCGGGCTATCCATAAACCAGGAATTGCCTACAATGGAGCGCAGTTCCTCTTTTGTTGATTCTGAAAGCATTGAAATCCTCCTTAGCCATTACAAAGACACGCGCCGAATATCTCCGCCTTCATCAAAGGACAGCGGCCCTAATTCATTGATCAGACTGAGATCCTCCCTCCTCCCTGCTTCATCAAAGAGAGCCTGGGATATATGGAGTTCACTGATCTCCAGCGTGTTTTTGACATGGACCAATCGCGCGTTCTCGAGCTCCACAGCACCAACGGTTTCCAGGGCCGCCTCCACAGCCGCCTTGTCCGTCGCAAGGGCGATGGGCATTCTCCCCTTTTCCGGCGTCATGGCGGTGATGGCATTCGTGGCGGTAGCCCCATGGTCCGTTTTATTGAGAAGCCTTTGAGTGGTGTAATCGGCAAGGCCGACACCCACCGCGTTTCCATGGGATTCTGAAGTCAGATCAAGGACAACGATCCTGGTGATTTTCGGCCGTTTAGGTTCTTTCTCCCCGATGAACATAATTCGTCCGATAACATTCGTGTCCATGCCTGTGCCACTAATGTTTTTCCCCATTTCATCGACTACAAGAACATCGATGTTTTCAAAAGGGAGTCTTGCCATCAACCGCTTTGCCCGGGCAAGGAGCCTTGTCTCTTCCTCCTCAAAGCTCGCGGGCAGCATAGCCCGGATCACTGCCGTCTCATCGTAGATATTTTCCAGGACTCCGATCCCGAAGAGGATGGGCAGTTTATCCATAATGATCCTGCCGATCTCAGGGATGACGTCCCGGTACCCAAATTTCACCGTCTGCTTGTGCACTTCGAAGCAACCTCTGTGCTTTCCCATGCCGATGGCCATCATTTTCATCAGGCC
>JAWOIH010000294.1:0-7276 GCA_046484725.1 Candidatus Desulfacyla sp.
AAGTTCGGAGCCGACAAAAAATATGTTTTATTTTTTTAAGTTTGCTGCTAATCTAAAAAATTTAAGTTATTCCATCCCATGACCGCGATGTGCGCACAGCGTTACGGTGGAGCGGGTTTTGGGGATTAAGGTTTCGCCGAGGGATGTTGTCCCGACGATGACGGGATTATGGACAATTTTGGGCGGCGTCCCCGCGGGATGGTGATGAAGAAAGAAATCGCATTCATACGCCGTGGCCTGTATTGTTTTCTTTGTTGGATCCTGATTTTTCCGGTCTCCGCTTGCGGCCTTTTCGATCGGGAACCGGACGATGTCGTCATAGAGATAGGTTCGATTCGTCTGACAGGCGATGCCCTGAAAAGAGAGATGGCTTTCATAGGCCCGGGGACGGCTCTGACGGGCAACCACGCTGAAGAGATCAAGAACCGACTCGTCAGGCAGATCATCGACTATTATCTCATTATTGAATATGGGAGAGAAAACGGCATCGTTGTCTCTGAAGCGGAATTCCAGGGCGAACTGAAGGCGCTCGCAGAGGATTACACGGAAACTGAGTTTCGGGAAGCCCTGCTGAGGGCCTATGTGGAACCGGAATCATGGGAATCTCGCCTGAAAAATCAGCTCCTTTTCAGAAAGGTGATTCGGGAGGTTTCCGCAGAGGTTCATTCACCCAGTTACGAAGAGATGAAGACCTACTTTCAGGAGAACAGGTCTGAATTTACGTCCCCTGAGATGATAGAATTCCGGCAGATCGTCTGCAACTCGAAAGAAGTCGCCCGGAGTCTCGGGGCGCGTCTCGCGGCCGGAGAAGACATGGGAGAACTGGCAAAAAAATATTCCATGGCCCCTGAAGCCGCGAATCACGGCAAGGTAGGCTGGGTCGCACGGGGAGATCTGGACGAATCCATGGAAAAGGTTCTCTTTTCGCTACCGATCGGAAGGGTCAGCCCTGTTGTCAAAACGCCTTTCGGCTATCATCTTTTCGAGGTGATGGCCCAGCGGTCCGCCGGTTCTAAGGAGCTTCCGGAGATCATCGATGTAATAGAAGCCAGACTGCTGCGGCAGCGGCAAGAAGGCTTTTACGAAAAATGGTTGAAAAAACTGAGGGCTGAGTCTAAAGTCACAATTAATCAAGAGATTTTAAGTAAATTAAAACTATCTTAACCAGAAGGGGCCCTGTCTGGTTCCTCGCCGGGACAGGCCGGCGCCGGGAATTTTAGGCGGCTGTCTGCCTCTCTCAACTTCATCTTAAATGGAACCCATGAAATTATTACGGACAGTATGCTTATGGATGGTGATTTTCGCCGTGACCCTGGTGTTTTTTGCGCCAGTATCGGCCGAGATTCAAAACAGGGTCGTCGCGATCGTCAATAATGAACTGATCACTCTCTACGAGCTCAACAGCAAGATAAGGCAGCTTACCGGACTCTCCTCCGGGGAACTCAAAGAGAGATCCGAGGAGACGTATATCGAGACCCGGCGAAAGGTCCTGAATGATCTGATTGACCAGAAAATTGCCCTTGAAAAAATCAAGGAACTGGAGATAGAGGTGCCGCCCGAAGAGGTGGATCAGGCAATTGAAAGGGTGAAAGAGGATAATCAGCTGACCCAGGAAGGCCTGCTTGCCAAACTGAAAGAACGGGGGACCACCTATGAGGCCTACAGAGAATCGATCAAGGCCGATTTGGAAAGAATGCGGCTGGTCAACTATGAGGTCCAATCCAAGATTTTGCTGAAGGAAGAAGATATTGAGACATATTACAAGGAGCACATCCATGAGTTTAGCAGCGGGGGCAAGATCCGTCTGGCACTCATTTTTCTCAAGCAAACGGATCCGGCCGACAAGGATGAGGCCCGGAATCTGTATCAGAAGGCACAGGATATTCTTTCAATGATCGAAAGCGGCGAGGACTTCGACAACTTGGCAAGAAAATTTTCCAGTGGCCCCGGGTCAAGGCAGGGGGGTGATCTTGGCGTGTTCAAGCTGTCGGAACTGAACCCGGAAATGGCCGAACAGATTAAGGGCCTGTCCACCGGAGACGTGGCCAAGCCGATCGTCAAGCCGGACGGCATCCGAATCATCAAGGTTGTAGAAAAGGACGGCGGGGGCGTCAAATCGCTCGAACAGGTTCGAAATGAGATCCAATCAATCCTCTACCGTGAAGAGCTCGAGAGGAGATATTCCGCCTGGATCAGCGAGTTGAGGAAAAAGGCATATACCAAGATCATTTTTTGAAACCGGGGCATAAGATGGTCGACGAACGCCAACCATTAACTGATGATGGGAGAGAATGGGAATTCCCCTCCGGAAAGGAACTTGGCGCCCTTCTGAAGGCCAAGCGGAAAGAAACGGGGCTTACGTATGCCCAGATCTCCGAACGAATTAGGGTCAATGTCCACCATCTCGAGGCCCTGGAAAACGAAGATTGGGACCAACTCCCTTCGCCCGCATTTGTAAAAGGATTTATCCGATCCTATGCCCGTGCCCTTGGATTGTCGGAAGAGGGGCTCATTGCGCTTTACCAGGAAAGTGCCCCCCCCTCCCAACCGATGCCGAAACCTCTTCAGGCGGCGCCTAAGAAAAAGAGGGGGTTGCTTTACCTTGTGTTGGTCTTTGCTGTTCTGGTTGGAGGGTTTGCCGCCTATGAGTGGATAGAACATCCGGCTCTCAGGGAAAATGCAACCCAACAGGGGCCAAGCCTTCCGGCGAAGGAGGAGTCGGAGGGCGCACATAGAGACGCAGGCAGCCGGTTGGAGCGGGAAGAGGCGCCCCCAAACGGGGTAAAACAATCGATGGATCCCCAGGAAACCGGCAGGGAGCCCCCCCGAGAGGGCCCGACCCCGCCCGGGCTTGAAGAAACAGGATCGGGTGATAGACCGGCAGATGCCCCTAAGGAGACAGAGGGACCGGTGTCCTCTTCGGAAACAGCAAGCTCGTCGGAAACGGAAACACCTGCCCGGGATGTGTCCCCGGACTCAGAAAGCGACGTCCCGCCGCTGATTCTGAAGGCCACCATCAAGGAAAGGGCCTGGGTCAGGGTGACCATAGATGGTGAAAGACCAAAGGAATATATCTTCGATCCTGGAAGCAGTCCTGAATGGAGGGCGCATAAGGGATTTGAATTGCTGATCGGCAACGCCGGGGGGATCGATCTTGAATTCAACGGTAAAAAAATGGAAGATCTGGGTAAGCGGGGGCAGGTCATCCGATTGAGACTTCCCTCAGGAGATGAAACGAGCATCAGAACGAATTGATATGGTTGAAAAAGGGACTAAAAAACATAAAAATATAAAATTATCATCTTTTTATACCGATAGGCCTTAAGATTAAAGACTTTGACTTTTTGGGAGATTGTTAGAGATTATCGTGGAAAACGTATTAAACATTTTCGAGGAACGGGGTTTTGTTGAGCAGGTTACGGACAGGATCCTTGTCTCCCGCATGCTGGAGGAGCGGGTAACCTGCTATATCGGTTTTGATCCCACTGCCAAGAGCTTCCATGCGGGAAGTCTGCTTCCCATCATGGCCCTGGTGCATATGCAGAGGGCGGGCCATAGGCCGATTGCGGTCATCGGGGGCGGAACCGCCCTGATTGGAGATCCGAGCGGAAAGACCGAGATGCGTCCTATTATCACACGGGAAGAAATTGGTGAAAATGCCGCATATCTGAAGAAACAGCTGGCCAGGTTCATTGACTTCAGCGATGAAAAGGCCCTTATGGTGGACAATGCCGATTGGTTGACCGGTCTCAACTACATAGATTTTTTGAGAGATATCGGCCGACACTTCAGCGTCAACAGGATGTTGAGCGCGGAGAGCTACAGGGCCAGACTGGAGACGGGTCTCAATTTTATCGAGTTCAACTATATGTTGTTGCAGGCCTATGATTTCTGGCATCTGTTCAAGAGCTATGACTGCCGTCTCCAGATGGGCGGAAATGACCAGTGGGGCAATATCCTGGCGGGGGCGGACCTGACCCGACGCATGGAGGGCGAGATTATTCACGGTCTCACCTTCCCTCTGTTGACCACATCGTCAGGCATTAAGATGGGCAAGACGCACAAGGGCGCGGTCTGGCTGGATCCAGAATTGACTTCGCCTTACGAATACTATCAGTATTGGATTAACCAGGATGACTCTGATGTGGGGCGGTTTCTGTCCCTCTTCACCCTTCTGCCCATGGAGGAGATTCATGGATTGCGAAGGCTCGAGGGTTCGGACATTCGAGAGGCCAAGGAGGTCCTGGCCTATGAGGCCACCCGGCTGTGCCACGGAAAGGAAGCGGCGGACCAGGCGCAGAAGGCCTCCAGGCAGTTATTCGGTTCCGAAGCATCCGCCTCGTCTGAATCTGTGCCGGTTTACCGAATCACCCGGGCACGCCTTGAATCGGGGATTCCCTCCTATATCCTTTTTGAAGATTCAGGCCTCTGCAAGACGCGGGGCGAGGCCCGTCGGTTGATTGCCCAGGGAGGGGGATATTTGAACGGACAAAAGATTGAGGCCTTCGACCAGTTGGTCACTATCGAGAACGTTCTGGACCATTCTCTGCTCCTGAGGGCAGGAAAAAAGCGTTATATGAAGGTGATTGTGGAATGAGGCGTGCAGGGATTGAGGGATTTGGGGATCTGTATCTGTGAAATCTGCGCTTGTCCCATTTATCCCGTTAAACCTTCTTTGCCTTTGTTTAACTGGGATGAAACGCTCGTCTTCTCTTGTTTCATCGGGGTAATCTATGGATGGCTTTGAAGGATTGCCGAGAGGTGATAGCATCTTTCCATGAAGCGTACAAAAACGACATATACGCCCGAAGAGATGAATGATACGCCTGACACGAAAGCGGCTGAAGAGAGGATCTTGCCCCCGTCCGTTCACATTGCGGAAACCGCCGTAGTCCCCTTTGACCCCCTCCACATCTACCTGATCGAGATAAAGCGTTATGACCTCCTTACAAGAGAGGAAGAGCGGGATCTGGCCATACGGGTCATGGAACAGAAGGATGACGAGGCTGCCTACAGGCTCGTTACGGCCAACCTGAGGCTGGTCGTCAAGATCGCCATGGATTTCCACCGGTACTGGACAAAAAACCTGTTAGACCTGATCCAGGAAGGGAACCTGGGACTCCTCCAGGCGGTGAAAAAATTTGATCCGTATCGCGGGATCAAGTTCTCCTATTATGCATCATTCTGGATTAAGGCATATATCCTTAAATTCATTATGGATAACTGGAAGTTGGTCAAAATTGGAACGACCCAGAGCCAGCGCAAATTATTTTTCAACCTCGCCAAGGAGCGGGACAAGCTGATCGCCCAGGGCTATGCCCCGGAACCGAAACTGCTGGCCGAACGGCTCGATGTTAAGGAAGAAGAGGTTGTTGAAATGACCCAACGGTTGGGTGGGTGGGAGGTTTCCCTCAGTTCGCCCATGGGTGAAGATTCAAGAGAGGCCTTTGGGGCCTTCCTGCCCGACCCGAGGACACCCATCGATGATCAACTTTCCGAGGTGGAAAACCGCGGCCTGCTCATCAGGAGCCTGCACGAATTCCGCAAGACCCTTTCGGGCAAGGAGGCCGACATCTTCGACAACCGGATCATGGCGGAGAAACCGTTAACACTTCAGGACCTTGGAGACAAATACAACATCTCACGCGAGAGGATCCGGCAGCTGCAGGAGAAGATGATCAACCAGATCAAGAAATGGCTGAAGGAAAAAATACCTAATTTTGACGAGGAGTTTGGGGACTTCCTAAAATAGCGAGGGTCCGCTTTTCCGCCCCGGACATGAACCCGATACTCATTTCCAGAGGGGCGGTTGAGGCCCCCGATACGGATACCCACGAGGAAGAATGAAACAGTCTGCCGTACCTTGCAACAGGGATCGCGCCTGTGATCAAGCGCCGTTCATAGATAGACTACTGACGTCATGCCGGGTTTATTTTGTCGCTTTCCTTGCCGGCGCGATTTCAGCGTGTGCACCGACACCCTCCAGCATTCTGAAAGAACAACCCTTGGTTGAAGAGCCGGACGAGGTGGTCCGGATCTCGGAAAAGGATCAGCTGCAGCAGGCCTACCAGAATTTCACTATGGCCGCCATCTTTCTCACCCGCGGAGATCCTGAAAAGGCCCGGGCATACCTTGAATCCGCAATTCAAAAAGACCCCGACTCGGTCTATCTGCACCAGAAGATGGCACTCCTCCTGAAAGAACTGAGGGAGTACCCCGAGGCCCTGGCCTATGCCCAAAAGGCGGTCGATCTGGATCCCTCGGACGCCATGAGCATCACACTGGCAGGCGATCTCTACGCACTCACCGGCAATGATGAGTTGGCTGTCGAGAACTACCGTAAGATACTCGACATGGAACCGGATAACCAGCGCATACGGCTTCTGCTGACCACGATACTGGTGAGAGAACGGAAACTCCAGGAGGCCCTTGACCATCTGGACATACTGATCGGGCAAAATCCTGAACTGGTTGTGGCCCATTACTACCGCGGCCGGATCAATCTGGAGATGAATCGCTACAGTGATGCGGAAAAGGCCTTGGGGGAAGCATTGCGGCTCAATGAAGGCCTCGAGCCCGCCCTTTTTGACATGGCCACCCTGTATCAGATGACAGACAGGGAAGAAGATGCCGTCAAGACCTATGAAAGGCTGGTGCAAATCTATCCTGACAATGTCCCCGCCCGCGAACGGCTGGTCGTCCTTTATAGTAAGCTGGGGCTCAAAGAAAAATCCGAAGACCAGGTCAAAGAGATCCAAAAGCACTCAAAACCGGGGGAACCTGAGCGTCAGGCGCTTGGGCTCATTTATCTGAGACAGGGGAAAATTGATGATTCCATCGCAGAACTGGAATTGATCGTGAATGCCTGGCCGGATGACGATAAATCGAGATATTATCTTGCTACGGCCTACGAAGAAAAAGAAGATATCAAGAGCGCCCTGGAACACTTCAGGGAGATCCCTTCCGCTTCCAAATACTTTGTCAATGCCCGGATACACATCGCCCACCTTCTGACAATAGAGGAAAACTTCGATGAGGCCATCGAGGTCATAAGGGATGCCATGTCCCTGGGGTCGGACAGAATGGAACTCTATCTGATGCTTGCATCTGTTTACGAGGCCAAAGAGGCGTATGACGAGGCCATCGCAACCATCCGGGAGGGCCTTAAATCAGACGACAGGAACGTTGACCTGCTTTTCCGGTTAGGCGTTCTCTTAGACAAAAAAGGCGCCAAGGAAGCGTGTATTGAACAGATGCAGAAGATCATTGAAATCAA
>JAWOIH010000355.1:0-32048 GCA_046484725.1 Candidatus Desulfacyla sp.
TCGCGGGCCGCGTCTGAAATACTCTCGTATATCCGTTTCGGGGTCAGGAAGAGGCGCGTCAGAAAGCCGAATGTCCCATTTCCAATGCTTTTCAAGGGGATATACTGCACATCCGGATCGGAAAACGGCCCGTCGACCTTAAAATACTCCACGTAAAGGGATTTTTGCTCTCCGGTCAGGAGATAGCCGGCCACCGGGACTCTGCTGAGCAGAAAATCAATCGTCCCGAGGGGCTGGACCCCTATTTCCGCATTTACCCTGGCCGTGCGCAGATCGGCTTCTCCCGTAACCACCGCGTTGAACACCGGACTCCGCATGACAACGTCCTCTGCCTGTGCAATCCCTTTAACCAGATCGATGTGGGCGCCGATGCTCTCGAAATAGATCCCTCCCTTTGACAGGTCGGCCGGCCTTACCTCAAACATCCGCTGCAGGCTCAGGAAATCCAGGATCTTGATAAAGATATGGGATTTCTTCAACACGCCCTGATCGACCAGGACATTGACACTGCCGCTGAGTTGTGAACGGAGGTCTTTTACGGTGCTCCCTTTTGCGAACAGGAGTGCCTCCAGGGTCAACAGACCGTCGGCACGGGAGGTAATGAAATCAAGGGAGGGGGGGAGTTCTCCCAATGGCTGCCGGGTCATATCGATGTATCCGGAAAAGAGCATTTCAGGCGATTTTCCCCTTTTTACATGTCCTCTCAGGAGGAGGTTCCCATGCTCCCATTCCGCGCTGGATCGGCTAAGATAGAGATCCCCCGACCGCAGGGCGCACTCTATCCTGAGCGGACCGCAGGGAAATCCTTCCCACTGTCCGTTGGATGCCGTTATATCCAGATGGATGTCCGATTTTTCCATGAACCGACCCGCGCCTTTCCGCCATTCAGAGGAGCCCGGACCCTGGACGGAGGCAACGCCATTTCGGATCTCCTTGGGTGTTTGCTTAAAATGGGCGATTATCTCAGGGGAAATCAGATCGGAGAAATCCAGAAAATGGGATTGGATCGTTAGATCGCCCCTCACCCCGTCCCATCCCTGCAACCGCCCCTCGACGTGGAAGGGCGTTTTCCCCAATTTCAGATCAAGAGATTCAACAGCAAGATCCTTTTCATGGAATTTCAAGACAAAATTGCACTGTTCCACCGGATGGGGGAAGTCGTTGGTGGCAAACGAGAGGTCGGTTGCCCTTGCCTCTCCGGTTACGATTGCCATGCCCGGTTGCGACCGGGTTCCCCTGACGGCCGCATTGAAGGCGAGTGTCCCCTTTCCTCTCAGATTCCCCTTCTTGAAATGAATGCCCAGGTCCTCCAATCGGAGTTTCTCAGTGGATACATTGAGATCGAATCGGCCCTCTTTCTGCAGGTCATAGGTGCCGATCAATCCAAAGGACGATTCCCCTGCCGTGCATGTCAGATTCGAGACGCGGAACGTCTTCCCCGGATCAAGTCTTCCGCTGAACCCGAGGTCCCCTTGAACCCCGAAAGGTTCGACGATCATCGAATCCGTCTCAAGTGAGATGTCTTTCAGATCAAGGCTACCCCTGAAGCGCCAGTCTTTCTCCTCTTTGACAAGGGTCAATCGGCACGGTACCGGTCTTCTGAAAAACATCGATGAATGAAGATCGGGGTGAAAATGCCCGATCAACTCCACCAGGTCTGCCTGTGCAACGATGGTGGCGTTTCCGGTTTCCCAGGATTCCCCGATGTGGCCGGAGGCATCTATGGCGGATCTGCCCCACCGGCCTGTCACCGAAAATTGCCTTTTTTCTACTCCATCAATGATCAGTTTCCCCTCTTTCAGGAACACCGGGAAAATGACTCCGGCACTGCTGGCCACGGCACAATCCCTGAATGAAAGGTCCCCCTGCACCATCTTGGGATATGGCCAGTTCTTCTCATGGCCTACCTCGATATTTCCGTCGATCTTTCCGGTGGTAGAGGAAAACCCCTCAAGATGCCGGCGCACCTCATCGGGAATGAGAGGCAAATCCTTTTGCTGCAACAAATCCACGATATCCACCGATCCGGCCGCGGCCACACGGATGCTGGGGGCATCGTCATAGAGGGTGCTGACGTTGAGGGATCCCTCCTGTATGCGTGAGTTCCTGAAGTGGCCCTTGATATTCGACGCGCAAATCCCGCCATTTCTAATCTCCAGGTTTCCTGAGACCCTCTCCACCGGTATCCCCCCCGCATCCTTGAAGGCGGTGAGGTCGCTGCAAGCGAGACGCAACAGGAGTGCCCCGGCATTCTTCGGGAGATCGAGACCCCCGATCTGATGAAGATCTCCATCGAGGGAAAAACGGTCCACCCGGACCAGGCCGCCTGAAAATATGGGAAAAAGCCGGGTATCCACCCATTGGGGAAGGAGCGATGAGGGGAAGATCCTCTGAAATGTTTCAACCGTCATGGCCCCGCTTTTGACGCTGAGGTCCAGATGAGGATTCGACCTGCTCGCAAGGTCGAGTCTGGCACTGACATTCAGTGCGAAGCCGGGGCCTTCTATCCGGCAGGATGGGACCTGCAATGTGGAGTCCACATAGGAGGCTTCAAAGGGGAGATGAAGCCTGTCGAAAGCAAAGGCCTTCTTATCCCCATCATCAACAATCATGAAGTCGAGATCGTTGATGATGATCTTCCCCTTTGCCGAAATGCCTCCGTTCGGAGACCCGGAGGCCGTTATATCCATTTCCGCCGTCCCTTTCTTGACCGGCAGATCCGGCAGCTGGATATGCGACAGGGGGAATCCATGCGCCTTCAGCACTATATGGGCGGACGGTCCGGATGTTGCGTCCCAGGTGATATGCCCCTTGCCAGAGACGGGGACCTCGTCCCCTCTGTAATCGATCTTGCCGTTCAGCACCCCATCGAATGTGGCCGGATCGCCGGACCTTCGAGAGAGGCGGAGAGACAGGGAACGGGTCTGTAGAGGCATTCCCTTCATGGTGATGTGCGCGCGTTCCAGGGTGACCGAGGAAAGCCCGGCCAAGGCCTTGAGAGGCATTTCGCGAAGAATGAGGCTGTCAACGGATTGTGAAACCCCCCAGTCGCCATCAACGTCCAGTTCTATCCGGGGGTCCTCAAGGGTGAGGCCGGTAGGCACAATGTGTCCCCTGATCAATTGCTGAAGGGAGAGGGTGATCCGGATCCTCGATGCGGTAACCGTGTTGACGCCCCCGGCCGTCTTGACCTTAAAATTCCGGCCCTGGAGCCCGATCCCTTTCCAAAAAAGGAGTCGGATTTTGCCCGCATGAATGTCATACCCCACACTGCCTGACAGCTGTTTGAGCAGGTAGTCCTGAACCGATGGTTTATGGATCAGTGAATGAAGCAGGAGGACCGACCCGGTAAAGAAAAGGAAGAGGAGGAATGTCAGAAAAAGGATGGACCTTAGCCGTTTGAATGCCATTGCTCGAAGTAATCGCTTAAAATACTCTGGTGATCAAAGGCCAGAGGGTCAGGGAGGGAGTCCCGACCAAAGATGCCGATATCTGCAGCGTCGTCAGCGGCACTGGGGGTCCCGGTTGCCCTGCCGACAAAGACCACCGAAATGGTATGATGGCGTGGATCCCTGGCCGGATCCGAGTAGGCGCCCAATTGATACAACAACTCCACATCAAGCGATGTCTCCTCCAACGCCTCTCTCCTGGCCGCTGATTCAAGGCTCTCCCCGTAATCCACAAATCCGCCCGGGATCGCCCAACCGAAAGGCGGATTTTTTCTCTGTATCAGGACGATGGAGGGATCTGAACCCGAGGCCTCCCCCGCGGGGTGATGGGTATCTATCTCGATAATGATGTCAACCGTGGGAAAAGGATTGCGGTATTTCTCCACGATCTTCCCGCAGTTGGGGCAGACAAGGCGATCTTTCATGTATTCGCTTTTAACGCTTCTTAGAGTCAGCAGCACATATCGTTAATTGGCCAAGACGCCGCCAAAGGCTTGCCGCGGGATAGGATTCTCCCATCCTTATAGTATGAAACGGCCCAAAAGAAAAGTTGAATTTTCGGTCTGCGTTCGGGGTGCTCCGCGGTTGTGAACGCAGGACCAGGGTGAACGACCGGCGGATACGCCATCGGGCGTTCTTTTGTCTTGACGCTCACATGGCATGCCGGTAGAGTTCTTATCTGAAAAAGAGGGGTTGCACGGATGACATCCTTTCTGACAGAACATATCGCGGCCGAACTCGGAGTTCTGGCCGGGGCGATTTACCTGGCGGCGGTCGCAATGGCATTCGATGCGGTCATGCGAAACCGCACGGCCCAGGGGGCCATCGCCTGGGCCGTATCCCTGATCACCATTCCCCTGGTGGCCCTCCCCCTCTATGTCATCTTCGGGAGAAGCCGGTTCAACGGATATGTAGCGGCCCGCCGGAGCAACAACCGAGATCTGAAACGGATCGTGGACCGGATGGCCGTATTCGGCCCCACCTTCCAGGCGTCCATGGCATCGGGCCGCGAGAGCTGGCGGGCCTTGGAGATGCTGGCCCTGATGCCCTTTACCCACTCCAACCGGGCCACGCTTCTGATCAACGGACCACGAACCTTTGAGGCCATTTTCAGGGGCATCGACTCGGCCAGGTCCTACATCCTGGTCCAGTTCTATATCCTGGAAGACGACACCGCTGGCCGGGAATTGCAGTCCCGGCTCATTCAAAAGGCCCAGAGCGGGGTCCGCGTCTACCTTCTCTATGATGAGATCGGCAGCTTTGCCCTGCCGAGGACCTATATCGAAACGCTCCGCCATGGAGGCGTCAAGGTCAGCCCGTTTCATTCCACAAAGGGCAAGGCCAACCGGTTCCAGCTCAATTTCAGAAACCATCGGAAGATCGTGGTCGTCGACGGCCGGACGGCATTCGTAGGCGGCTTGAATGTGGGGGACGAATACCTCGAGGGGACCCCGAAGCTGGGGGTGTGGCGGGATACGCACCTGGAACTTTTGGGCCCCTGCGTCCAGGGCATCCAGCTGGTGTTTGTGGAGGACTGGTACTGGGCGGTCCATGAGGTTCCAAACCTCGACTGGGAACCGAAGCCTGCCAAAGACAAGGACCAGAACATCCTGGTCCTCCCCACCGGACCGGCGGATGAGCTGGAAACGTGCGGCCTGTTTTTCCTCGAAGCCATCAACGGGGCGCGGGAACGGCTCTGGATTGCGAGCCCCTACTTCGTGCCCGACGATCCGATTGTCAGCGCCCTTCAGCTGGCCGCCCTGCGGGGGGTCGATGTCCGGTTGGTGCTCCCGGAAAAGGCCGACCATCTCCTTGTCTATCTGTCGTCCTTTTCCTATATCGAGGAGGTGGAAAAGACAGGGGTGAAGATCTATCGTTACCAGCCCGGCTTTCTCCATCACAAGGTCATGCTGGTGGACGACGAACTGGCCGCAGTGGGGACGGCCAATCTCGACAACCGCTCTTTCCGGCTCAGTTTTGAGATCACCCTTGTAGTGAACGACACGGATTTTGCGGGAGAGGTGGAGGCCATGTTCCGGGACGACCTGGCACACTGCCGTCAGATTGATCCGGGGGAACTGACCGGACGGCGCCTCTGGTTTCGGCTGGCAGTACGCGTAGCGCGGCTACTGGCCCCGATCCAGTAAGAGCCACGCGTATCGCCTCCGGTCCGCGGCCGGTGAGATTTGGGAGAAACTCTTGCAGGCGCCCCATTGAAAGGGTCCAATAAAGAACCGATCTCCCGGGATAATTCAGACCGGCGTCATCCCAGATATCCACGGGCGTATCCGGCCGGAAGCTGAACGCATCTTCGTACATTCAACGTATGGTATTATCTGGGGAAAAGAATCACGAGTTGGAGGCCCTTTTCCGAGTTCAAGGCGTGAATACGGCCCCCGTTTTGCTCGATGATCTTCTTGGCAATGGCCAGACCCAGGCCTGTTCCCCTTTCCTGAACGCCCTCCACCCGGTAGAAGGGTTCAAAGAGTCTGTCCAGTTCGTTGTCGGAAAGCTTCCGGTAGGTGTTGGTCAGGCTGAGGCGCCAATGATCGGCATCCCCGGCCACCCCTATGGCCACCTCGCCCCCTTTGGGAGCAAACTTGACGGCGTTATCGAGAAGATTGGACAGGGCAGACCGAAGACTCTCCCGGTCCCCGTAAACAAGGGCGCTTGAGGGGAGTTCCGCCCTTACAACCATCCCCTTTTCTCTCATGGCCGTTTCAAAGCGGTCGATCAGTTCTCTCAGCAACGCCGGGAGATTCAACGGCACCCTCTCAACCGACCTTTCGTGAATGTCCAGCTTGGAAAACTCCAGTATCCGACCGATGAGGCGGTCCAGCTCCTCGATGTCCTCACGGATCGCGCCCAGGTGTTTTTCCACCCTTTTTGAATCGCCCTTTTTCAGTTGTTCCCCTATGATTTCTTCTGCCACCCGGATCCGGGCCAGGGGGCTTCGCAATTCGTGGGAGACATTGGCCGTGAGTTCTTTTCCGCCCCGTATCATCCGTTCAAGTCTTTCCGCCATGACGTTGAAGGTTCGACCCAGTTGACCGATCTCGTCTTTGCCGCTGAGGGAAAACCGGTGGGAGAGATCTCCCTCCGAGATCCGTACGGCCGATTGTCTGAGCCGGTTTAAAGGCCTGGTGATCTGTCTGGAGACAGGTACCACCAGGAGGGCGATAATTACGCCGATCACGACCAGCCCGAGGGCAAAGCCCCGTTTGTGGGGTCTTGTATCGATGGGTTGAAAAAGGGCATGGAGGACCCCGGTTTGTCCATCACCCATCCGGATGGGGATGAGCACGTAGAAGCCGCCTCCTTTTCTGAAGTCCTTATAGACCGTATAAGGCCCCATGTTCATTTCCCTCCCCCCGACAAACCGTTCTTGCACATCCTTGGGGATGTCGACGTCAAAGGACTTGGCCAGGACGCCTCCATCGGGTCCGGTGAGCCAGAAACGGGCACTATAGATCTCCCCCATTCGCAGGATGAGGTCTTTCAGCGCCTGGTTTTGGGAGGGGGACAGGAGAGGTTCCGATCGGATCTTGTCCTCCACGAACGCCTTCACGAGGGTGGCCTGACTTTGCATCTGCTGCTCAAAATGGTCCCGGAATTGCTTTCCGGCAAAATGGACAAACAGGACAAAGATGAGTGCCTCGGTGATGACCAGGATGCCCAGGAAAGAGAGGAATATTTTCGTATAAAGCCTGTTGATTTTCATGGTGCATCCACAAACATGTACCCGGTCCCCCACACCGTCTTGATCCGCTCCGGAGACCGGGGATCACGCTCCACCTTTGCACGCAGCTTGCTGATGTGGACATCGATGCTTCGGTCGAAGGCCATAAAATCGCGACCCCTGGCCATATTCATCAATTCGTCGCGGCTCAGCACCCTGTTGGGGTGTTCCATCAGTACCCTGATGAGTTCATATTCGGTTGATGACAATGCCGTTTCGTCTCCTTCCACGACGATCATGCGCCTTGCCTTGTCCAGGACAAGGCCTCCGGACCGGAGGACAAGGTCTTCGCCCCTCTCCGTTTCTCTTGCCCCCGGCGCGGCCGACCGCCGAAGCACGGCCCGCATCCGGGCCAGCAGTTCACGGGGGTTGAACGGTTTGGGCAGGTAGTCGTCCGCCCCCACTTCCAGTCCCACGATACGGTCTGCGTCTTCTCCCCTGGCCGTGAGCATGATCACCGGTACGGTGAAGGCCGTGCGAATCTCTCGCAGGACCTCCAAGCCATCCTTCCCGGGCATCATGATGTCCAGTATGATGATGTCCGGGTTCACTGTCTTGATGGTTCCCAGTATCCCGGTGCCGTCAGGGAGCGTCGAGACCTGAAACCCGTATCCTGTGAGATATTCGGTCAAAAGGTCCCTAAGCTTTTTGTCATCATCTACGATCAAAATCGTTTTGTCCATATAACTCCTTGCTAATTTTCACTTTTTTACACTTCTTAACATTTTTTTACATTCCCCACAAACATTCTTTACGTCCCGGGTCTATTCTCATGACAAAAGGGCGCTCGAAACACGAACACTCAACAAAGGAGGAGTCATTATGTTGAAGAGAAGAACCGTGGTGGTGGGGTTGGCGTTGCTGGGAATTATGGTGATTGCCGGGGCCGGCGTTGCAGGGTGCCACAGGCCCCCGGGATGTTGCGGCGGCAATTTTCATGGAAAGGAATTTCCCAGGGATGTTCTCGAAAAGATGGACTCGGAGATAGAAACGCTTGAGCTGACAGGGGTCCAACAGGAGGCGTACAGGGAGATTCGGGAAAAGGTGGAAAGCGAATTAATGGAGATGGGACGGGGAAGAAAGGCCTTTTTTCAGGAGGTCAAAACGGAGATGGACAAGGACGCGCCCGATCTGGGTGTCGTGGCTGATCTTTTAAAATCCCACGGCAGGCAGTTTCCGGATCGAATGACCTTTTTCGTGGACCAGTTTATGAATTTCTACCAGGTTCTCGATATGGAACAAAAGGGGAAGGTTGTCGCCCAGTTGAAGGGCAAATTCAAGAAATTCGAGGCATTCAGGGCGCTTGTCGCCGAGTAAGGGTGTTCGAGTTTCCCTGAGCCGCAGCAACGGCTCAGGGAACCCTCCATTGGTGCATTCATGCCCAACAAACAACCCAGCGATGCGTCAGAAAGGAGCAGCGATGATAGAATTTCTTTCGAGAAGAGAGTTCATGAGCAGGAGCGCCGTGCTGGCGGGCGGGGCCCTGGGGGCCCTGGCCGTGGGCAGGGACCTGGTCTCTCCCAGAGAAGTCCGGGCCGGGGAAGTCCGGTTCATCGAGACCCGGTGCGGAGAAACGCGCAAAAATGACAGGATACTTATCGCCTATGCCAGCCGATGCGGTTCCACGGGCGGCGTGGCCGAGGCCATAGGAGGCGTTTTTTGCGAGACGGGGGCCTCTGTGGATGTGCTCCGGGTAGGAAACGTGCAGGATCTGACGTCTTACCGTGCGGTCGTTGTCGGGAGCGCCGTTCAGAGCGACCAATGGCTCTCCGAGGCCTCGGAGTTTGTCATTCAAAACCGAGAGGTGCTGGGCCGTCTCCCCGTAGCCTATTTTCTGACCTGTCTCACCCTTGCCAGACCCACGGAGGAAAACCGGATGAAGGCCTTAGGGTTCCTGGATCCCCTGCACCGGGATGCACCCCAAGTGACGCCTGTAGGCATCGGTCTCTTTGCAGGTGTTCTGGATTATGACAAGCTCTCTTTCATGGTGCGAACGGTCATGAAGATCAAGATGAAAGACAAAGGCGTGGATGAAGGCGATTACAGGGATTGGGCGTCCATTCGATCCTGGACCCGCGACGTCGCGCCAAAACTCTTGAACGGGAGCGATGCCTCAAAGTCAGCTGCAGGTTAACAGGACTCAGGCTTTCAGTGTAGGTTCAGGCATTGTCGCCCTGAAGGCGCTCAAAGACCACGAGCCGACGGCGATGGGGGGAATGGGGAATCTCGTAGGAGAGGTTTTGGGTCAGCGCGTAGTCGTCCGGAAAACGGTCCAGGCCTTCCCGGATCTCCGGATCGCAGTGGGGGCCTTTCATGAAGATGGCCCGGCCGCCCGGCGCCAGACACCGCCGCACCCGGGCCAGGGTGCTTGCAATCGGTTCCACTGCCCGGGTAATGACGCCCGCTGCCGGACGATCATAGGAGGCGTAGATCTTTCCCTCATAAATCTCGATCCCTCTCAGGTCCAGGGTTTCGATCACCTCGTGCAGAAAGCGCACCCGCCGGTGTCTCCCCTCGGAGAGGATGATGTGGGTATCGGGACACACAATCTTGAGGGGGATGCCCGGCAGCCCCGCACCCGTGCCGATGTCCAGAAGCGGGGAGGGGAGCCGCCCGCCCAAGAGGCTGGCGGGCAGAATCGAATCAATATAGTGCTTTTGGACCATGCTGTCGAACTGATAGATCCGGGTCAGGTCGTACGCTTCATTCTTTTCGCGCAAAAGGGTATGATATTGCCACAGGTTCTTGTATTGTTTTTCGGTAAGGGGTAAATTGCTTCTATCAAACCATGATTTCAAGGCAGGCAGCCCCGGAGGCAATCTCTTCGGCGAGGGTCCGCGTCTTGGGTGAATCCTGATTTTCGGGTTATTGGACCGAGGTCCCATGAATCATCCCATATCCTTTCCAAAACGTTCTCTATCCACAGACGCCCTCGAGGTCCTCTACGAAGACAACCATCTCATTTCGGTGAACAAACCGGCCGGCATGCTGGTGCAGGGGGACAGATCCGGAGAAGAGAGCCTCATGGACGTCGTCAAGGAGTATATCAGAGAGCGCTATCAAAAGCCAGGGAATGTCTTTTTGGGGATGGTCCACCGGTTGGATCGGCCTGTCTCGGGGGTGGTGCTCTTTGCGAGGACCTCCAAGGCGGCCTCCCGGTTGATGAGACAGTGGCAGGCCCGTGAGGTGAAGAAGACCTACTGGGCCGTGGTGGAAGGGGCGCTAAAACCGGAACAGGGGAAAATCGTGGGGCATCTGAGGAAATCGGGGAAGCGTGTCCGTACGGCAAAGGAGGGGGATCCGGGGGCAAAAGAGGCAATGCTGGAATACAGGACCCTTGCACACGGAAACGGGGTTTCCCTCGTGGAAATCGGTCTGATCACCGGCCGGAAACACCAGATCCGCGTTCAGCTCTCCCAGGCCGGTTGCCCGGTGAAGGGGGACGTCAAGTACGGGGCCGATGAATTTTTAAGAGACAAGACCATCCGTCTTGTGGCCCGTTCCCTGAGCCTTCGGCATCCGGTAACCGGACAGGAGATGACCCTTGCCGTGGATACGGGCGACCTCGAACGCGAATTCTCCATGTCCTAATCCGACCTAAAGGCTGCCACCCAAGGCTCGCGACAAAGGCTTGTCGCTCTCGGGTGAGAAGTTTTCTTAACCTGTGTGAGCAGCGTCCTCGCCGCGAGGGCCGAGGCTAAAAGCCTCTCCCACAAAAAGCAGGGAAAACATATTGGTTTCTTACGGAGAAGTGACAGACAAGGATTCTCACGCCGCGCTGACCCCAGGGGCGTATGGGTTTATCTCAGATAGGTCCTTGCCCCTGCAAATCGAGTTGCAAAGGAGCGGGCGGAAAGGGAGTCTTTTCGGATGATCTTGCCCCGGCCCGGCGCATGAATAAAGGCACCGTCGCCGGTATACATGCCCACATGAGAAACGCCATTCTGTTTGACAAAAGAAAAGAAGACCAGATCGCCCTTTTGCATCGCGTTCCTGCCCACCGGCCTCCCTGATGCGAACTGATCTCGAGAGGATCGCGGCAGGTTGAAGCCGTTGAGCTGGTACACGGCCATGACAAGCCCGCTGCAGTCGAATCCCTCGTCCGACGACGTCCCGCCCCACTGATACGGAATCCCGATGAAGCTCTCTGCGGTTTCCACAAGACTGGACCTGATGGCTCCCATATCCGCAGCTGTGGCCCCGGCCGCGGCATAGGATTCGGGCGAGACGATATAGTAGACGTCAATGATCCCTTCTGACAAAAGCGACTGTGCCCTGGCAAGGGCCTCTGAGGGCACGGAGAACTCTCCGAAACGGACCTTGAACAACCCGTCCTTGGCTCGAAAGTAATAGGCGCTGAGCCCTTTTTCCTCCAGGGATCGGGTGAGACGTACGGCGTTTTGCACGTCCGAAAATGCCCCCGCCTGGATAGTGTACCGCATGAGAGGGATTTCCGTGGCCGGCAGTGGCGAGGGAGGGGGCGCTTTCACGGCGCAGGCCGACAGAGCGAGAAGCATCATGAGAGGGATGCAGGGTCGGAGGGGCGATCTGGAAAAAGAGGCAGTCATCTGCTTCACGATAGGGTGACGGTTTCGGTTCAAGTTGGCGCGGTCGAAGCTTTTGTATACTTGGATCGGCCTTGGTTATGGCGATCGAGTCGACTGTTCAAGTCCTGAGTGGAACCTACATAATAGGTCCCGCCCTTTTCGGACTGAATGATGTATACATAATAGGGCATCGGGGATATAAAAAAAGGCCTGTCACGCAACTCAATTGAGGGCAACAGGCCATTTATTTATTATGGCGGGGACGGCGAGACTCGAACTCGTGACCTCCGGCGTGACAGGCCGGCGTTCTAACCAACTGAACTACGCCCCCGAAAAACAACTTTGTATCAATGATCTTCTATCAACCTAATTGCGTGTTTAGCGCGTGACCTTCCCGCTTGAACAAGCGGGAAATCTGATCGCAACCGAACTCCGCTCCGTGCAGGATGGTAGGCGGAACGGGATTTGAACCCGTGACCCCCGGCTTGTAAGGCCGATGCTCTCCCGCTGAGCTACCCGCCTGAGTCGAAAACGTAAGTTAACAAAATAACGGTTTCATTCTCTTTTGTCAAGAGAATTTACGCCGCGCCGGTTGAATGCTCAGTGGGCCGTGATGCTGGTGGGCGGGCTTTCCTCCATCCGTGGGACATCCGTGAAACAGAAGGGCTTGCAGTCCTCTTCCGCAGCAAACAATTCTTTTCCTTCATCCACAATCAATGCCTCACGAAGGACATCATCCATATGTTCCACAAGTACCAACTCTACCTTTTTAAGGATCTTCTTGGGTATCTCCGCAATGTCCTTCTTGTTTTCGATGGGGATCAACACCTTGGTGACTCCCCCCCTGTGGGCGGCCAGGATTTTTTCCTTGAGGCCTCCGATCGGGAGGACTCTTCCCCTGAGAGTTATTTCGCCGGTCATGGCGATATCGCGATTGACAGGGTATCTGGTGAGCGCGGAAACGATAGACGTTGCAAGCGTGATGCCGGCGGACGGACCATCTTTGGGAATGGCGCCCTCCGGAACATGAATGTGAATATCCACTTTTTCATAGAAATTGTCGGGTACCTTCAAATTCCTTGCCCTTGACCGGACGTAACTCAAGGCTGCTTGAGCCGATTCCTGCATGACCTCTCCGAGCTTCCCCGTGAGGACCAGATTGCCCTTGCCGGGCATGATGGTGGCCTCGGTCTGGAGGATTTCGCCCCCGACGTCTGTCCAGGCCAGTCCCGTTGTGACGCCCACACAATTTTTCTCCTCTGTCCTTCCATACCGGTACTTGGGGACCCCGAGATACTTCTGTATGGACTGGGACTTGACAGAGACCATTGTTTCAGTCCCTCTTTTGACGACCTCTTTGGCGACCTTTCGGCAGATCGAGGAGATCTCCCGCTCCAGATTCCTGACGCCGGCTTCACTGGTATAGTTGCGGATGACCTGGAGAATGGCGCTATCGGTAAAGGCGATGTTCTCAGGCCTAAGGCCGTTTTGATCGATCTGCTTTTTGACCAGAAACTGCTTGGCGATATCCAGCTTTTCAAGCTCGGTATAGCCGGGGAGTCTGATAACCTCCATCCTGTCCTGGAGGGGGATGGGAATGTTGTGGAGGTTGTTGGCCGTTGTGATGAAAAAGACATCGGAGAGATCATAATCCAAATCGAGATAATGGTCGTTGAAGGCCACATTCTGCTCAGGATCGAGGACCTCCAACAGTGCGGCCGACGGATCACCCCGGAAATCGGTGCTCATTTTGTCCACTTCGTCCAAACAGAATACCGGATTGTTGGACCGTGCCTTTTTTAAAAACTGGATGATCTTGCCCGGCATAGCCCCGATATAGGTCCTTCGATGCCCCCTGATTTCAGCCTCATCCCTGACGCCTCCCAGAGATAGCCGAATGAAATTCCGGCCGGTCGCCCTGGCTACTGATTTTGCCAATGAGGTCTTGCCGACTCCCGGGGGACCCACCAGGCAGAGAATCGGGCCCTTTATCTTTTTGGTCAGACGCTGAACCGCTAAATATTCAAGGATTCTTTCCTTGGGCTTCTCAAGGCCGTAGTGATCTTCGTCGAGGATGGCCTCGGCCTCTTCAATCTGGAGCTTCGACCGTGTCTTGTCGAGCCAGGGAAGATCGATGATCCAGTCAATATAGTTGCGGACCACAGCGGCTTCCGCGGACATGGGGGACATCATCTTCAGCTTTTTGAATTCCTGTTTCAGTCTCAGGTGAGCCTCTTTGCTCACCTTTTTGCTTTTTATCTTTTTCTCGAGTTCATCCAACTCCGCCTTGAAATCATCCTTGGTCCCCATTTCCTTTTGAATGGCGCGGATCTGCTCGTTGAGATAATAGTCCTTTTGGGTCTTTTCCATCTGTTTTTTGACCCGCGACCTCAAGCGGTGCTCCAGGCGGAGAATGTCCACTTCGCCGCCCAGCTTTTCAAACAGCTTGTGCAGCCGCTGGGTCAACTCGACGGCCTCGAGAATTTCCTGTTTGTCCGCGACCTTCAACGCCAAATGACCGGCAATGGTATCGGCCATGCGTCCCGGATCTTCGATGGAGATCACTGCCGAGACGATTTCTTTTCCGATCTTGTTGTTATATTTCGCATACTCCTCGAAGCTGTCGTGAATGGAGCGTATCAGTGCTTCAATTTCAGGGCTCGCGGCAGGGCGCGTCGTACGCTCGCTGATCTCCACCATGAAAAATCCCTGTTTGTCCACAAAATTATCGATCACGCCCCGTCCTTTTCCTTCGATAAGGGCCTTGACCGTGCCGTCAGGCAGCTTCAACAGCTGTAAGACGGCGCCCACGGTCCCGAACGCAAAGATATCCTTGGGAGACGGATTATCGACTTTTGCGTCCACCTGGGCGGACAGGAAAACCCGTTTGTCATGAGACAAGGCATACTCAAGGGCCTTGATCGATTTATCGCGCCCTACAAACAGGGGCACAACCACGTTTGGAAAGACAACCACATCCCTCAAGGGAAGAAGCGGATAATAGTGTCTTTCGCCGTGAGCCGTGTCTTGAAAATCCTTTTCCAGAGAATTCAACATAATATGATTATCCAAATTTAGCCTGCTTTTCGTATATCAACAGAGGCGGTTCCCCTTTTGTGACAACGTCTTCATTGATGATGCATTCGGTGATTTCAGGCATAGAGGGAATATCATACATGATGTCCAACATCACCGATTCGAGAATCGCCCTCAATCCCCTGGCTCCCGATTTCCGTTTGATTGCATCCTTGGCGATCGCCACGAGAACGTCATCCGTAAATCTCAATTTAACATTTTCAAATTCAAACAGCT
This sequence comes from Candidatus Desulfacyla sp., assembly GCA_046484725.1. Lineage (GTDB taxonomy): Bacteria > Desulfobacterota > DSM-4660 > Desulfatiglandales > Desulfatiglandaceae > AUK324. The sequence continues at coordinate 15,048 of JAWOIH010000355.1, forward strand.
TCTTATACTGCTTAATAAGGGCATTCTTGGGTTCCCTCAGGATTCGGACCAGGGCATCCAGGCTCAACTCGTTTAATGTGGCGGTAATCGGAATTCTGCCGACGAATTCGGGAATCAGTCCGAATTTTACCAGGTCTTCGGGTTGAACCTGCGACATGATTTCATTGGTGTTCACATCCTTTTGCCCTTTGATATCCGCCTCGAAGCCGATCACCTTGTTCCCGAGCCGATTACTGATAATCCTGTCCAATCCGTTAAATGTTCCGCCACAGATAAAGAGGATATTGCTCGTATCCACCCTCACAAAATCCTGCTGGGGGTGTTTCCGGCCCCCCTTTGGCGGAACATTGGCCAAGGTCCCCTCAATAATCTTGAGCAAGGCCTGCTGGACACCCTCTCCTGAGACATCGCGCGTAATGGACGGGCTGTCCGATTTGCGTGCAATCTTGTCGATTTCATCGATGTATACAATGCCTTTGGTGGCAGCCTCCACATCGTAGTCGGCGAACTGAACCAGGTGCAGGATGATATTCTCCACGTCTTCGCCCACATAGCCGGCTTCTGTCAATGTGGTGGCGTCGGCAATGGTGAAAGGGACCTTCAAAATTTTGGCCAGGGTCTGCGCAAGAAGGGTTTTTCCCGAACCGGTAGGACCGATGAGGAGGATATTGCTTTTCTCGATTTCAACGTCTCCCGTATCCGCCTTGGTGCTGACCCGTTTGTAATGGTTGTGAACGGCCACTGAAAGGACCTTTTTGGCCCTTTCCTGCTCAATCACGTACTGGTCAAGAGTCTCCTTTATCTCGGAGGGCTTCAGTAACTGACGGGCCCCCTGTTCATCCTCCTGACTATATTCCTCAGCAATAATCTCGTTACAGAGCTGAATACATTCATCGCAGATATACACAGAGGGACCTGCAATGAGCTTTTTGACCTCATCCTGGCTTTTTCCGCAGAAAGAGCAGAGAAGGTCGTCATTCGAAACGTCATTCTTGCCCATAATCTATACCTTTACATTTTCAAGTGTCGTCAAACTACATCTCAAGCCTTGCCGGCAATCTGATCCTTTATTTCCCGCTTGCTGATGACCCTGTCTACAATACCGTATGCTTTGGCCTCCTCGCTGCTCATGAAATAGTCACGCTCCGTATCCTTCCGTATCCTTTCAAGATCTTGTCCGGTGTGCTTGACTAAAATATCGTTGAGATTATCGCGTATCTTTAATATCTCCCGGGCATGGATGTCAATGTCCGTAGCCTGCCCCTGAGCTCCCCCCAAAGGCTGGTGGATCATCACCCTGCTGTGAGGGAGGGCATATCGTTTCCCCTTTGTTCCGGATGCCAGAAGGAGCGCTCCCATGCTCGTTGCCTGCCCCATACATATCGTTGCGACATCTGGTCTGATGTATTGCATGGTGTCATAAATAGCCAGCCCTGCAGTGACGGACCCTCCCGGAGAATTGATATAAATATTGATATCCTTCTCCGGGTCTTCAGACTCCAGAAAGAGCATCTGGGCGATAATGATATTGGCCATGGGATCCACCACCTGCTCTCCGATAAATATGATGCGATCCTTGAGAAGCCTCGAATAGATATCGTAGGCCCGCTCTCCCCGGCCTGACTGTTCTATAACCATTGGTATTAACATGAATTTATCCTTCCCCCGCGTCGGGGCCCCTATTCTGGCCGAGGGCATCTTTCTCCACTTCCGAAACCTTAGCATGATCAGCCAGATACTTCAATGTTTTTTCCTTGAGCAGTTCTTCCTTAAGGCTATCCACCTGCCCCCGCGCCTCATAATATTTCTTTACGGTTTCCGTATCCTGCCCCATGTGTTGGGCCAGGTCCCTGTAGCCCTCTTCAAGTTCCTCGTCGGTCAGGGTGATTTGGTCCTGTTTGGCAATTTGCTCCAGAATAAGCATTTCCCGGACCCGTTTTTCTGAGGCAGTCCTGAACTCTTTTTTCAATGCTTCCTCGGAAAGCCCCATCTTTTCGATGCTCGCCCCGCCTCTTTCCAGATTGTCCCTGAATCGGTTTACGGAGAAATCGGTTTCGGCCTCTATCAGGACTTCGGGAAGTTCGAAATGAAGCCCTTCCGAGATCCTTCCAAGCAATCTCTGCTTCAATTCTCCGTCAATCCGCTTTTCTTCCTGAGAGGTGATGACCTTCCTGATCTCCTTCCTGAGACTTTCCAGGTCGTTGAAATCAGAGCCCAAGCTGCTGGCAAAGGCGTCGTCCAGTTCCGGAAGCGCCAGTTCTTTAACGTCGACAATCTTTGTCTTAAAATTCACGCTTTTCCCTGCAAGTCGGCTGTGATAGAAATCCTTCTCGAAATCAATGGCAATTTCTGTTTCATCCTCTTTGGCGAGTCCGATGAGGGCCTCATCGAATTTGGCGTGAAAATCGTTTTTCCCGACTTTTACCAGCAGGTTTGAAGACTGGATGCCCTCCATGGGTTGGCCGTTTTCAAATCCCTTGTATTCAACAATCGCATAATCACCCTCTCTGATGGGTCTCTTCTCTGCGATGGAAGTCAGTTTTCCATTGGCCGTTCTTATCTCTTCGAGTCGCTTTTGGACGTCTTCGTCGCTGACCGAGAGAATTTCCTTTGTTATCTCCATTCCAAGATAGTCCTTGACCTCAAACTCAGGACGGACTTCCATGATGGCCGAGTAGACGAAGTTTTCCCCCTGTTTAAGGGATCCCTTTTCCAGCACGGGCTGGCCCAGGGGAAAGGTCTTTGCCTCATCCACTGCCTTGGGAAAAGAGTCGGTGATCAGTTCCTTTGTCACGTCGTCTCTTACCTGATTGCCGTAATAAGTTTCGAGGATCTTCCTTGGCGCCTTCCCTGGCCGGAATCCGGGGATCCTGACCCTGTTCTTGATGTCGCCATATGCCTGGTTCAATTTTTTGTTCACTTCCTCTGCGTCAATCTCGACCCGCAGCTTTTTTTTGACAGGGCTGATCTCTTCCAGGGTTGTTTTCATGGTTTCCTCAAATTTAATATTATGAATCAGATTTTGCTAAACGGGTTCAGTTTTTCGTGAAAATATTCTTCACCTGCAGTGGCAATTTTTGACAGAAGGGGCGTCAAAAAACCGGATAGCCCTCACACAATAAGGATCGTTTCATCGATTTCAAGACATTTCCCTCGCCTCTTATCTTGAATACGATCTTATGGCAACCAGAATTCCGTTCCGACGGCTGTGTCGCAAACTCGTTGGAAAATGTCGGACCGATTGGCCCCCCATGCCGGCATTCAACTGCACTCGACAATCTCGTTCAGAGAGAATAAAAATAGAATCAACAGGTTAGCCTTTTTTGCCAGAATGTAATCCTATACAGGGAATACTTGAGAAATGCAAGCGCATTTTTTCTGATGAATACATCGCTATCCGTCCCTGCCTGCCGACCCTTCGGGGTCTTCAACCGAGGGATTGGAAAGCGACGGCTGTTTTCCGCCCCCAGGGGCCTAAACCTGCAAATTCCGGGCCCATATCATGGGACGTCAGGTCTATTTCTTGATAAGCCCATGGCTTTCATGCTACTATCCCCCCGCCCTCTTGCAAAGAGGGCCAGCGCCCGCACCGATCCCGTTAACTGCTATTCCGGTTGTTGAGGAGTATGAGAAGATGAAATTATTTTTGTGCCTTGTGGGGCTCGTGCTTATTGTAGAAGGTCTCCCCTATTTCGCCTTTCCGGATAAGATGAAAAAATGGATTGCGATGATGCAGGACCTGCCGAATGCACATCTCAGGGTTGTGGGGTTCCTGGCCATGGGTGTCGGACTCCTGCTTGCCTATTTTTTCAGGGAATAAAATCGTTTGACTTTGAATAAAATCTTGTCTACTCTAACCGTTTTGAAGTTCAGGAATGCTTGAGACAGAAGACTACAATTACAACCTGCCACAAGATCTCATAGCACAGACCCCGGCCTGTAAGCGGGATCATTCCAGGCTGTTTGCGGTAGATCGTTCAACCGGTTCTTTCTCGGACCACCGGTTTTTCGATCTCCCCCGGCTGCTTCTGCCTGGCGATCTCCTGGTGGTGAATAACACCCGGGTGGTTCCTGCCCGGCTTTTCGGCCATAGGGAGAGCGGAGGTCGCGTGGAGATACTGGTGCTGGAGCATCCGGCCTCCGGAACGGATGGACACTCCGAACGGGTGTGCCTGATGAAGGCCGCCAGACGTCCCAGGCCGGGGATTCTCCTGTTTTTTGATGCGGACGTGTCCGGGGAGGTCAAAAGCGTCCTGGGAAATGGGCTTGTAACCATCAGTTTCAATGGCGGTCGAGGCATAGACCGTCTCATTGATGAGAAGGGGTGTTTGCCCCTGCCGCCCTATATCAAGCGTGAGAAAGACTCGGGCCTCGAAGGGCTTGACAGAAACAGATATCAGACGGTTTTTGCCGCCAGTAAGGGTGCTGTTGCAGCGCCCACGGCGGGGCTTCACTTTACCCGGGATCTCCTCCGCAGGCTTCAGGATGGGGGCGTTTCCGTTGTTCCGTTGACCCTTCATGTGGGTTATGGTACGTTCCGCCCTGTCAAGGTAAGGGATATCCGAGAGCATCGGTTGGGCTACGAGCATTACGCCGTCGCCCCTGAAACAGCAGACAAGATACGAGCCGTCAGGGAAAGCGGAGGCAGGGTCATTGCAGTGGGGACCACGGTGGTGAGGGCACTGGAAAGCGCCGCCGCGCATGATGGCGCTGTTACCCCCGGCGAGGGGAAGACCGACCTCCTGATCACGCCGGGGTTTATTTTTCGTGTCATAGACGGGCTGATCACCAACTTCCACCTCCCGAAAAGCTCTTTGCTCTTCCTGGTCTCGGCCTTTGCCGGGCTCGATTTAATCAAACGGGCCTACGCGCAGGCCATTGAGAAGAGATACCGGTTCTACAGCTACGGGGACGCGATGTTGATTCTGTGAATTGAGGGGTTGAGGGATTCAACATGCTGGAATGCTGGAATTTGGGGATTCAGGAATTAAGGAATTCCGAGTGAGAGGAAATGGCCGGTTCACTCCGATTTTTGAGCCTTGCGCCTGACGCTGAGAGAACTCGATTCCGGATGAGATGTGGAATTCAGGGTCACACATAAGGCCGCGGGTGGCAGGGCCAGGACCGGGGAGGTCCAGACTCCCCACGGAATATTTGAAACGCCGGTGTTTATGCCGGTGGGGACCCAGGGATCGGTTAAGGCCGTATCGCCCGAAGACCTGACGGATGCAGGCGTCAAGGTGATCCTGGCCAACACCTATCATCTCTATCTCAGGCCGGGTCACCCAGTCATCGGTCGATTGGGAGGACTGCACCGGTTCATGAACTGGTCCGGGCCCATCCTGACAGACAGCGGCGGGTTTCAGGTATACAGCCTGACGCCCCTGAGAACCCTGACGGATCAGGGGGTGACGTTTCAGTCTCATATCGACGGCTCCAGACACTTTATCGGGCCTGAAGAGGCCATCGATATCCAGGAGACATTGGGCGCGGATATCATCATGGCCTTTGATGAATGTGCGCCTTATCCTTCTGAATACGCGTATGTGCAACGGTCCGTCAGCCTTACCACATCCTGGGCCCGAAGATGCCTGGAGCGAAAGAAGAGGGACGACCAGGCCCTGTTCGGCATTGTGCAGGGCGGCATGTACGCCGACTTGAGGGAGATCAGCGCCCGGGAACTGGTTGAAATGGGATTTGACGGCTATGCCCTGGGGGGCCTTTCCGTCGGAGAAGATCGAGCCACCAGGGAGCGGGTCATCCGGGAAACCATCGATTTTCTCCCCACTGAGAAGCCGGTCTATCTGATGGGGGTAGGGACCCCGGAAGACATCCTGGAGGCCGTCACCCTGGGCGTTGATATGTTTGACTGTGTCATGCCGACTCGAAATGCCAGAAATGGGACCCTGTTCACGACAGCGGGCAGGATGACCATCAAAAACGCCAGGTATGCGGAGGACAACAGGCCTGTGGATGATGGCTGTCATTGTTATACATGCGCGAATTATTCGAGGGCCTACTTGAGGCATCTGTTCATGGCGAGGGAAATATTGTCCTACCGGTTGAATACCATTCATAATCTCGCATATTATTCTCGCCTCATGGCAGATATTCGCACTGCTATTCGAGAAGACAGGTTGACGGAATATCGCGCAACATTCTATGAACTTCAAGAAAAAGGACTGGGTTGAAAGGAGGTTTTATAATGGATTTTTTGGCGTATGCGATGGGGGGTGCAGGCAAAGGGGGAACCGGGGGAGAAGGGGGTGGATTCGGGGCATTTATACCACTCATTCTCATGTTCGCTATCTTCTATTTTCTCCTCATCAGGCCCCAGCAGAAAAAGGCCAAGGCGCATAAGCAATTGCTCGCCTCGATAAAAAAGGGAGACCGGGTGGTCAGCTCGGGCGGGCTTTATGGGGTCGTAACCGGTCTGACAGATGATGTGGTGACCATGGAGATAGCCCCCAAGGTTCGGGTCAAGGTATCGAGGGGCTCTATTTCCGGTGTGGCTGGAAGGGAACCGTCAACGTCATCTTCCACATAATGGATCAATAAATTATCAACTAAAACCTGGGAGTCGCACGTGTTGAAAAGTCTAAGGTGGCGCAGCATCATCGCCGTGTTTGCATTTCTGGCAGCAGTGGTCTATCTCATTCCGTCTCTGGGCGGCGGACTTCCCGGATGGTGGTCGAGCTTTTTGCCGAAGGACAGCATCCATCTGGGCCTTGACCTGCAGGGGGGCATTCATCTGGTTCTCGAGGTGCAGGCGGATAAGGCCGTTGAAAATCATCTGGAACGGGTCGTCGAGGATCTGAAGCGGGATCTGCGCAAGGACAAGGTACGGTATCTTGAGTTGAAGCGGAACGGTTTGACGAGCGTCGACGTCATCCTGATGCGTTCCGAAGACAAGGATGTGTTCCTGGATCTGATCGCAGCCGGTTATCCTGATTTCGAGGCGGAATCGCTCCCGGAAACGGAGGATAAACCGGCGTTTCAGCTCGTCCTGGACTCCAAGGCCAAGACCCGCATCACGAAGATGGCGGTGGATCAGGCGCTGGAGACCATCCGCAACCGGATCGATCAGTTCGGGGTGAGCGAACCGGACATCCGTCCTCAGGAGGAAAACAGGCTTCTGATCCAGCTGCCCGGGGTGAAAGATCCCAAAAGGGCGATCGCCCTGATCGGCAAGACGGCCCTTTTGGAGTTCAAGCTGGTTGACGAGGAGAATAGCGTTGAAGAGGCCCTTCAGGGAAAGATACCCCCCGGAGATGAGATTCTCTACCAGGTTGCCGTCGATCCCAAGAGCGGGCGGCAGACCAAAATCCCCTATCTTTTGAAAAAGCGAACGGCCCTTACCGGCGAGTATATCACCGACGCCAGGGTCCAGATAGACAGCCAGTACAATGAACCTTACGTGTCCCTCTCATTTGATGCGAGAGGCGCCAGGATCTTTGAGCAGGTAACCGGCGACAACATCAAGAAGCGCCTGGCCATCGTTTTGGACAATAAGGTCAATTCAGCGCCGGTGATTCAGGATAAGATCTCGGGCGGGAAGGCCCAGATCACCGGTCGCTACACCACGGATGAGGCCAGAGATCTGGCCATCGTCTTGAGGGCCGGGGCCCTCCCCGCGCCGGTCAAGATCATCGAAGAACGAACCGTGGGCCCCTCCCTGGGCAAAGATTCCATCGAAAAGGGGTTCAAGTCGGTGATTATCGGCGGGATCATTGTTATCGCTTTCATGGCGATCTATTACGGTCTGTCGGGTCTTATCGCCGACATGGCACTGCTCCTCAATATGATCTTTATCATGGCGGGGCTCGCCTTTTTCGGCGCGACCCTGACCCTGCCCGGCATCGCAGGGATCATCCTCACCATCGGCATGTCGGTGGATGCCAATGTGTTGATTTTTGAGCGGATTCGGGAGGAACTGAGGCTGGGGAAGCCGCCTCGGGCGGCCATCGAAGGCGGATACGGCAAGGCCCTTGTCACCATTCTGGACGCCCAGGTGACCACGCTGATTGCGGCCCTCGTCCTCTTTCAGTTCGGCACCGGACCGGTCAGGGGATTTGCGGTGACCCTCAGTATCGGCATCGTGGCAAGTCTCTTTACCGCCATCTTCGTCACCAGGATCGTTTTCGATTATTTCTATGTTCAGCGAAACGTCAAAAAGATCAGTATTTAGGGTTTCGCAAGTGAGTAGCTTAGGGGTTGTCTTGCTGTAAAGAATAATACGCTTTGTGCCTTTGTGTGAGGAGGCAGAGAATGACTAACGATCAACCGGAGCCAATACATGGAATTCATTAAACCAGGGATCAATATCGATTTTATCGGAAAGCGCAACATCGCATTCGTGTTTTCCGGCCTGATGATTATTGCCACGATTTTTCTCCTCATATGGAAGGGCGGGCCCAACTACGGCGTGGATTTTTCAGGGGGCGTGGTAGTCCAGGTCAAGCTGGAACAGAGGACGTCTCCGTCCGACATCAAAAAGGCCCTTCGATCCATTCAACTGGAAGACAGCATTGTCCAGGGGTTCGGCGAGGCAGACGAGGCCGAGTACCTGATCCGGGTCAGGCAGACCGATGTGGAATTGACCGGTTTGAGCGACCGCGTGGAAGAGGCACTGAAGGCCGAGTTCGGAAAGGGCGTGGAGATCCGGCGGGTGGAGATGGTCGGGCCCAAGGTGGGCGACGACCTGCGGCAAAAGGCCCTTTTCGCCATCTTTTATTCCCTCCTCTTCATCGCCATATATATCTCGGGACGGTTTGAGCTCAAATGGCTGATGTCCATGGTCATGGCGATTTCCCTGGCCTTTGTGGTCTACATCACATCCGGGTTCGGCGTCAGCGTGACCTGGCTTATCCTGATCGCCCTGATCGTTACCCTGGGCCTCTGCCTCTTTTTGAATCTCAAGTATGCCCTGGGCGCCATCATCGCCCTGATCCATGACGTTACGATCACGGTGGGCGTATTTGCCCTGACGGACCGGGAGATATCGCTTTCCATTATCGCGGCCTTTCTCACCATCGTGGGATATTCCCTGAACGATACCATTATCGTCTTTGACAGGATACGGGAAAACCTGAGGCGCTTCAAAAGAAGACCCTTTGAGCAGACCATGAATATCAGCATCAACGAAACCCTGAGTCGAACCATCCTCACTTCTACGACCACGCTGGTGGTTGTTCTGGCCCTCTTTATTTTGGGCGGGGGCGTTATTCATGACTTTGCCTTCGCATTATTGGTTGGAATCCTTGTGGGGACCTACTCGTCTATCTTTGTGGCAAGTCCGATCCTTCTCATCTGGGAAGGCAAATTCGGAAAGCGGGGCAGGAGAAAGAGGGATTGAGGACCCTTGATGGGTTTCTGAAAAAAGGGCTTGCCAATCCTTTGAGGTCGCCCATTGCTGACAAAAAGCAAGAAAAAGCAAACCCAACGCAGGCGAACCTTCTGGCTGATCACCCTGTTGGTGATCAGCGCCATGGCAGGCGGCTGGTGGCTGTGGCGCAACAAGATGGCCGTTGGCGCCCGGTTCAAGTTTCTCAACGTACGCGTCAATCATGACGTCCGGAAGATTCTTTCAGGGGAAACCCTTTCCCTGCACCCCCATGACAGGGTCAAGATCCTCTCCATATCCACGAACATCCCTTTCGATTTGAATGTCCGCTTGTCCGCCGAGGGGCTTGATGTGAACGCCCTTCGGTACGAAACCCTGCCCCTCGCCGACCTTCTGCCCCGGCAGGACCCCTTTGATCATTATCGATTTGTGATCCATGTGAAGCATTACAACCAGGATATCGGCGAGGTTATCTGGGTCGTCCAGCCCTATGCAGAAGACTGGCTGGAGAAGGCGGACAGGATTATCGACACGGATCGACGAATCGCCCTCCTCGAGCGGGGCTGGAGCGTGTTGCCCGGCAACGGCCCTATCAATCGCCGTCTCATCAATGAGTACAAGGCCGTCAAGAGGTGGAAAAAGGCGGCGGCCATGCTGGAGCGGATGGCGGAAACAGAAGCGGATGCTGCAACATTGTCGGAACTTTTAGGCGTTTATCAGGAACTGAACGACGGTGACGGCATGGTGCGGGTCCTCAAATCGCTTATCCGTCTGAATCCGAACGATATTGAGGCGAGGAAGGCCTATGCGGAGATCTTGGAGAAGGCGGAGGATTGGAGCGGGGCCATCCGGGAATATGAGGTCCTGTTGAAACGGATGAAGGCGGGTGATCGGCTCGAGTCGTATAAGCGCCTGGGATATCTCTATACCCTGACGGAAGACCGCGAGAGGGCGATCGACGCCTATCTTCAAGCCGTCAAATTGGACCAGAAGGATGCAAACCTTCATTACAATCTCTCCTATCTGTATGAAAAGGCAGGTCAGAAAGAGAAGGCGGATTTTTATCTGGATAATGCGGTCACTCTTAAATCCAGCGACCTCGAAGGACGGCTGAAGCTGGCTCATAACCTGCTGGAAAAGGGTGAACGCAAAAAGGCGAGGGAGCATCTTTCCGAGGTCCTTGACCAAAGACCGGACGACATCAAGGCCCTTGCCCTGATGGCACAGGTCCTGGAGAAGGAGGGGGACAAGAAGGCTCTCAATGCGGTTTATCGGAAGATGCTTTCCCTCAACCCGAAGGACGATACCATCGTCTACAATTTGGGGGCACTCGAATACGAGACCGGCAACCTCAAGAATGCATTGCCCTATTTCAAGACCTATCTGACATCCCATCCGGAGGATGCCGATGTCCATGGGATCCTTTTTGATATCTACAAAAGGGAAAAGGATCTTCCACGTGCCTTCCAGGAGGCCGTTGCCATCGTCGAACTGAGACCCGGAGAAACCGACATCTATGGGTTCATCTTTGATTATTTGAGGGAAAAGGGCGATTACAAAAGCATGATCCCTCTCCTGAACAAGGGGTTGAAGGCCGATCCCGGCCAGACCCTTCTCAAAAAGTATCTGGTTCTCGCTTACCTGAAGACCGGCGAGGATGATCCGGCCATCCGTCAGATGGAGGAGGTCCTGAGGGAGAAGCCGCAGGATGTAGCCCCCCTGCTCCACGATATGTTCGAGCGCCTGCGGGCAGGGGAGGCCTATGTGAAGATCATCGGCATCATGAAAAAGGCCGTGGAGGTCTACCCCCAGGATGCTGTTCTCAGAGGATACCTCGTTTTCGCGTATCTGAAGACCGGAAAGGAGGCCGAGGCCATGGAGCAGATGGAGTCGATCCTGAAGCTGAGGCCGGATGATGTGGACTTATGGCTCCAGTTAGCCAGGCTCAGGGAAAAGGCCGACAACATGGCAGGGGCCGCGCGGGCCTATCAGCGGGTGCTGGAGATATCCCCCGAACATGCCGAGGCCTCGGAGGCATACCTCAGGTTGCGTTTGAAAGGGGTCGGCCGGGCTGACGAGGAGTAGACAGGCGCCTGTGAAAGACTCTGAAAAACCCCACTACGATGTCACTGCCGGGCTGATCTGGAAAGACGGGAAACTGCTCATCTCCAAACGTGCCAAGGGGACGCATCTGGAGGGATTCTGGGAGTTCCCAGGAGGCAAGCAGGAGGCGGGGGAAGAACTCAGTGAATGTCTTGAACGGGAAATCGGGGAGGAGTTGGGGATTGAGGCAAGGGTGGTTGAACCGCTTCTGACAGTGGACCATGAGTATCGGGACAAACGGATATCGCTTCACGTCTTTAACTGCACGTGGGTAAGGGGCGAGCCGGTGGCCCTTGCGTGTCAGGAGATCCGGTGGGTGGAGTGGAACGAGCTTTCAGTCTTTCGATTCCCGCCGCCCGACATCAAGATCATCGAGCGTCTGACAAGGGAAAACGAAGCAGGGAGGATGGAGCAGGGGGCAGGGAGCAAGGAGCAGGGAGTAACGAGCAACCAGCAACAAGTAACCAGTAACGAGCAACCAGCAACAAGGAGATACGATGTTCAACCGCAAAGATGATGCAGGATATAAGCTGTTGGCGGAAGGCGTTCGATTGAAGACCCTGGTACATGGTGAAAAGACCCATCTGTGCGAATTCAGGATCGCAAAGGGGGGCAGGGTCCCCGAGCACAGCCATCCTCACGAACAGACCGGCTACCTGGTCTCCGGCCGGTTGAAATTTATCGTCGGCGACGAGTCCTTTGAGGCGGGGCCCGGGGATAGCTGGTGCCTCCCCGGCGACGTCACCCATGCCGCCGAGGTCCTTGAAGACTCGGTCATGGTGGAGGTCTTTTCTCCCTTGAGGCAGGATTATTTAGACTGATGTACTGAATGGTATCTGGCGGGTACCTCTTAAGGCTCTTGATAAAAGGCGCCGCAACATGACCGGCCTTTTTCATCGGCCTAACGTTGTTATCTGCCGGAAATTTTTATGTTATAAAGGGGCGTTAGGACATCCCGGAGGCCCGTTGTCGTCGAAGCATACGGATGAATCAACCGTGACCCCTCGAACCGTGAGCATTTTCTTGCCGGATACCCGGGCAAGGCAGGGTCGCTCTGATTAAAACGCTTGACACTGCTGCGGCCTGCGATGTAGGCTAACCCACTGAATTCTTCACTATTCGACAGCGAGGCCATCTGATGCTCAAGCTCATCGGCAACTGGTTGAAGGTCTATGAAGATGAGATGGCCCTTTTTCTCTGGGTCCTCCTCCTCTTCTTTTTCATCAGCATCTCCGATATCCTCTTCAACAACTTTGCGGAAACCGCTTTCCTGAAGCGATACGGGGTTCAATATCTCCCCGTTGTTCAGGTGGTCAACTCCTTCACCACCTTTTTCCTCATGGCCTTTTTGACCGGGATCATGGGCAGGGTTCCCGGAAGCCGGATGCTCACCTATACCCTTACCTTCTGCGGGATAACCGTGGGCATCTTTCGTTTTGCGATCCCCCTCGGATATCCGATTATCTACCCCCTCCTGTATGTCATGAAGGCACAGTTTGAGACCCTTTTCATCCTCATGTTCTGGAACCTGGCCAACGACCTCTTCAATACCCGCCAGTCCAAACGGATTTTCCCGCTCCTCACGGCGGGGGGCGTGATGGGGGGCATGATCGGGAGTTTCGCCACACCTTCCCTGGCCAAGCTCATCTCCATTGACAATCTTATGCTGGCCTACGTCGTCACATCAGGCCTGGGGGCCCTCACCGTCAAGACGATGGGGGGCAAGTTCCCATCGCTTCTTCTGGGAGGAAAGAAGAAAAAGAAGGGGCAGAAGCGCGCATCGTTTGTACAGGAATTCAAGGACGTGTGGCCCTTGGTGAAGGGATCCCTTCTGGTCAAGATCCTCATCTTTCTGACCCTTCTTCCCAATATCCTCATCCCGGTCATGAACTACCTGTTCGCCTACACCGTGAACAACGCCTTTGCCACCCAGGGAGGGATGCTCACCTTCTTCGGCTACTTCCGGGGCTGCATGAATGCCGTCAGCCTTATCATCCTTCTGTTTGTGGGAAGGGTCTACGGCCGGTGGGGTCTTCCCATTGTCCTGATGTTCCATCCCTTCAATTACGTCATTGCCTTCCTGGCCTTCCTCCTCAACTTCAATATTTTTTCGGCCATGTATGCCAGGGTCTCCACCAACGTGCTGCGGACCACCATGAACAACCCGGCCCGGGCCGTCCTCATGGGCCTCTTTCCTGCGGAGTACCGGGCAACCATCCGGCCCTTTCTGCGCGGCACGGTGGTCCGTATCGGGATCCTCATAGGCGCCGGAACGATCATGGCTTCGGAGGGGATTTTCCATCCCAGATACCTGTCTATTTTCGGCATGATCGTTGGAGGGCTGTGGATTGTCACCGGGTTTGTCCTCAAAAAGAACTATGCCAAAATCCTTCTGGACCTGATTGCCAGAAATATCCTGGATCTCAAGTCCCTCGAGGAAAGGGACGTCAACAGCGTTTTTGCGGACAAGAAGATCCAGGAACAGATGGTGGAGGCATTTGTCCGGTCCCGGGGGGACAAGTCCCTCTGGTATGCCGGTTTGCTCAAGGACCAGGCCATTGCAGGATTTGACAGGAAACTCCTGTCGGTCCTAAAGGACAACGACGACAAAACCGCGTCGGCCCTCCTGGACATGCTTTCCCCGGACATCGGGGAAGAGGCCCTCCCTGTTTTTCAGGAACTGGCGGACCCGGCCAAGAAAGAACGCACCATCGCGGTGCTCAAGGCGGCCAACCGCATGCCTGCGGGGCCTTTTCAGGACTTCCTGAAAGGGATTTTCGAGAGCGTCCGTGATCCGGAGATCCAGGCACACGCGGTAATCGGCCTCTACCGCAATTCCCCGCAGGCATACAAGGGGGTCATCGACGCATGGCTGGAATCGGATGATTCGGCTGAGAAGAGGGCCGGCGTGATCGCAGCAGGCCATACAGGAGACGGATCGTACATCCCCCGCCTGGAGGAGATGCTCAACCGGGAGGAAGACGAGTCCCTTTTTTCCCATCTCTTGACGGCGCTCCACCGCCTCGGCGCCCCTTCGCCAAACCGGTTTGCATCCATGTACCTCTATCATCCCGAAGAGACTGTCCGGTTGGCGGCCCTCGAGGCCTTTGAACTGGCGGACGATGATGCCCTCAGGACGGTCATCGGGCTGATGGATGACCCATCGGAACGGGTCTTTACCCTGGCCGAGGAAAAGATCCAGGCCGCTCCCTATCAAAACGCCCAGGTCCTGGTGGAATCACTGAACATCCCCCGCCGCAAGGTCCGGGAGGGGATATTCGACCTGCTGGCCCTGCTGAAAATCAAGGATCTGGATATCTTCCGTTTCGCCCGTTCCGGGGTGGAGCGGTGTTACCGCTATCTGACTGAAATGGAGAGTCTGCAGCGTTTCCCCGAGGGCCAGGAGAGGGATCTGATCATCGATCACCTGAAAAACAAGGAGCAGATTGAACTGGAAAACGTCCTTCGAGTGCTGGCCGCCGAGGATTCGTCGGGTCAGATGCGGATTATCTGGCGGGGCCTCTTTTCCTCGGACAGTCGCCGCCGGTCCAACAGCCTGGAGGCCCTGGACGATCTGCTGGACGCCTCTCTGTCGGGCGTCATGCTCCCCCTCCTTGAAGGCGGCCCCCCGGCCGAGACCCTGAAGACCGGGAGGAAGCATTTTAAGCTTCCCGATTTTGGGGCGGATAAGGGCGCTCTGCTCACACATCTTCTAAACGAGCAGGATTGGGTCACGATCGTGTTGACCCTCTACCTGATCTCCAGCCAGGGAGGGGACGGGGTCGGCACGGAAACGATCCGTGAATTGGCAGGGTCCGAAAATAAGTATATTCGACAGATGGCGCAGCGTGCCTTGGATAGGGGAGATCAAGATCCCGTCAAATTGGAGGAGATGATGGAAACAGAGACTTCTATTCCAGAGAAGATCTTGCGATTGAAAAACATCACTATATTTGAGGGCCTTTCCGCGAGCGAATTGGCGGCGATTGCCTCAGTGACAGAGGAGGTCGAATATCCGGCTGGCGACATCGTTATCAAAGAGGGCGAGGCCGGAGAGACCATGTTCCTCATTTTGAAGGGGACTGTCTCTGTTATCAAGGGGGAGGGAGAAGAAGGCGGCGGTGAGATTGAACTGGCCCGAATCGGGGCCGGAGATTATTTTGGTGAAATGGCCCTTTTTGAAGATGCCGTTCGATCCGCCACCATTCGCACGGCCGAAGATTCCCGGTTCTTGGTGCTTCACAAACAGGAATTTACGGAAATTGTGAGGGAATACCCGCAGATCGCACTTCACATCTGTAAGGCGCTCAGCAGCAGAATCCGGCAACTGCACGAAAGAGTCAAGAGCTGACGCGGTGTTGATTCCGCTGCCCCCGCTCGCTGACTGCCTGGACCCCTGTCTTGGACGCGTGACGACCCCCCGCCCCGATCAACAGCCGACACCATGGTGCGCCTGACCCCTTTCGGGAGGTGTCAGGCCCCCGGCCGGATGCCGCCGGATACCCGATACCCCCGGCTCCCTGCCTGCCGCCTCCTGCTGCGGGGGCTTTTGGGGGCGCCGGATGTGACCGGCCGCACCGAATCTTGGAGACACCCATGAGAAATCTGGACCTTTATCTGGATACCATAGAATCGTGTGAGGATATCGGAAAATTCAAGATTCACGTTCGCTTGGAGCGGCCCTATGACCGGCACCTGAGGTTATGGTACGCCGTCCCCTTCGACCAGTGGGAATACTGCTCCCTGGACCTGATGGATTCCTTTGTCATCGCGGCGCTCCTCAAGGCCATGGAAGATAAGGCCACGCTGAGGGTCCACGGCCCGGTCTCCGGCTCCCTCCTGGACAACCTGGAGGAATATCAGCGTGTCTTCAGTATATGGTTCCCTGAGAAGTATGCGGAGATCGAGATCGTTCCCGACAGGGAGGTGGAGGAGACAAAGGTCAACGACCGGGTGATGCTCAGCTTTTCCGGGGGCGTGGACGGGAGCTTCAGCGCCCTGAATCACATCCTCAGGCGGGGACCCATCAAGAGGAAATTGTTCGATATCAACGCCGTCCTCTATATCGAGGGATTTGACGTCAATATCGACTATGACCGGGAGTGCAAAACGGTTGTTGAGAGGAACCAACGGCTCTTTTCAGAATGTCCGGGCCTCCGGTTCCTGAATGTCCGGACCAATCTCAAATATCTCCTCTCCATCAAAAAATTCTGGACCTCCCATGCCTGCGTCCTTGCCTCGACCGCCGCTCTGTTCCGAAAGCTGTCAGGCGGCTGCCTGGTGGGGAGCAGTCATTCCTACCTCCATCTGTCCCCCTGGGGAAGCCATCCCCTGACCGATCGACTCTTGTCGAGCAACAGCTTTGAGATCCATCACGACATGGTATTCACCCGGGTGGAGAAGCTGAAGGCCCTCTTTGCATGGCCCGAGGCCCTTGCCAATCTGAAGGTGTGCTGGGAAGGGCAATATCGCTACGACACGCCCCCGGACACCAACTGCTGTTGCTGCGACAAGTGCGTCCGCACCATGCTGGCCTTCAGGGCATTGGGCCATGA
>JAWOIH010000376.1:0-11814 GCA_046484725.1 Candidatus Desulfacyla sp.
GAATCCATCTGTGGTCAGGTGGACATGCCGGACAAACTCCCGCCAGCCAAGGACCTGCCGAACGAACCCTTCCTTGCTGGAGAGCGGAATATCCAACGCCGCCACGTCGGCGAGGACCCTCGATGGGAGGAGCCGATGAAGGTTCACGAGGGAAGATATCCGGGTGTGGAAAAGTCCCTTCGACTGCAGGGACATGGCATCTTCGTAGGGCCCGAAACGGTGAAGGCACTCTGTTTTTGCCCAAGACCAGAGCCGCTCGCTATCTGCCCGCGTTGCAGGCAGTGCGTCTATATCCAGACGCCCAGGATGCCTGGCGAATTCTCGCTGAATGAGATCGCCTACCTCCTCTTTGATCGGATCGATAGGGAATGTCGGCGGGTTGGGGGCCGGCGGCTTTCCTCGCCATGCAAGCCTGTTTTCCGTATCCATACTGAACTTGCCGCCGACCGGTTTTCCCTGATCCATGAGAATCCCGGTGTCACGGCGCACCTCACGGTAGAAGGCATCCATCCGCCAGGGCGGTGTTTTACCGGAACCCATTTCAAACTGGCGGGTCTGTGTCAGCCACCCTTCATGGGGCAGGTATACCAGCTTTCCACCGCCGGCCAGCTTGTCGAGATCCGATCGGAGTTCTCTTTCGGCAGGGATCATTACCTGGATGGCGCCCAACTCCGCAACGAGGGGCTCCAGTGCTTGGTGATAGGGTCCCTGGCAAATGACATGTCTCACCGCGACCCCCCGCCGCGCCTGTTCGAGGGCAAAATGGCGGAGATTGGCGACCACCAGGGCCAGTTTCTGTTTGTGATAGGGTCGGCGATCCGCCTTCCACAGGCTTTCCACCAAGATGATCCCCAGATCGCCCGGTCGTTCCCTGGATAATGGACCCATCTGGTCCGACAGTTGGTCATAAGGGACAAAAAGCCATCGACGAGGCCCTGTTTTGGGCTGTAGCCTCTTAAGTTCTTCAGTGAAAAAGCCCATTCGCTCATCTCTTAGGATAGCTGTATCACGCATCACGTTGTGTGCGAAAGGTTGGGTTCTCCGATGATCGCCAATTCCGGATCCATCCTTCTTGTGTCTTTGTGGAAAATATTTCCATGTTCAACGCAATCGGCCGGTCAATAAGAAATGTATGCACCGGGCCATCGCACCCACTAATTGTCTTGACTACCGAGGGTTTTTCTCTCATACTCTTCCAACAAAATCAAGTTCCCCATGGTAACATTTCGATTTCGCGAATTCGGCTCGTCAATTTTTGCAATGGACCGTCATGAATAATTGACCTAATCGTCAACAGAGAACGAAATGATTTGGCTGGTTTTGATATTCTGGGCCACAGGATTTGTTCTTCTGTGGAAAATTCCATTGCTTCCCAAATCCGCATCTTCCGACATTCTCGGCCTCTCAATTTCAGTCATCGTTCCGGCCAGAAATGAGGGCCAAACCCTCAACCGTCTGCTCATGTCCCTTCGTTCACAGGTAGTTGCTCCCAAAGAAATCATCGTCGTAGACGACCATTCGTCGGACGAGACGGCTTCTATTGCCATTGCCAACGGGGCAGTATTAATTCCCTCTGCCCCAGTCCCCGAAGGGTGGCTTGGAAAGCCGTGGGCATGTTGGCAAGGCGCCGAAGCCGCACTCGGAGATATTCTCATATTCTTGGATGCGGATACGTATCTTGAACCGAAAGGAATCGCCCGCATCCTATCGGCATATAAAAAATGCGGAGGATTGCTTTCGGTTCAGCCCTTCCACACCATGGAAAAACACTATGAGCGGTTATCTGCCTTTTTTAATATCATCACCATGGCGGGAACCGGGGCATTCAGCCTTCTCTGCCCTAACATCAACCCTCGCGGAGCATTTGGTCCTTGTCTGGTCTGTCCTCGGCAGGACTATTTGGCCTTGGGAGGCCATTATCAGGCCCGACACATGGTACTTGAAAGCTTGGGATTGGCTGAGGCGTTCAAACGCGTGGGGTTTTCGGTGTCATATTATGGCGGAAAAGGCGCTGTCTATTTTCGCATGTATCCGGACGGCTTTCGATCCATGGTGGAAGGTTTTAGCAGGGGTTTTGCTGAAGGTGCAAACGCAATATCTATTCCCATGTTTGTGTTAATCGTAGCCTGGGTGACCGGAGGCATGTCTGTGGCCAGGCATGTTGTACAAGCATTGCTGACCACTCCAGATATTCCCATTTTGGCTTGGGCCTGCCTGTATGCAGGCTTTTCCCTTCAGCTTCATTGGATGCTGCGGCGCATCGGAAACTTTGGGCTTCTTACATGCATGCTTTACCCTATACCCTCGCTCTTTTTCGTTCTCGTCTTTTTCCGCTCCTTGTTATTGAAAGCCGGTATCGGAAAAGCATCTTGGAAAGGACGGGTCATAAGGTGAGCGTGACATTTCATGTACTCTGATTAACGGCATATGAGGCATTTTGTCAACCTTTTGCATCCGCCACTGAAATGAGACTCATTCATCTTCCCACAGCTATTACGGTTCTGCTGGACATCGTTGCCTGGTTCGTTATTCACATCGGCGTGGTCCTTTTAATGGTCCGGATTCCCCAGGCTCGTTTCCATCAAAACAGGGGTCTTTACAAAGAGAGGCCTTGGGAACGGGGGGGTCGGTTATACGAAAGGGTGTTCAGGATAAAAAAATGGAAATCCCTGCTGCCTGACGGCGCAAGGTGGATGAAGCACAGGGGCTTTCCTAAAAAGCGTCTGGACTCAACGAATGAAGCCTATTTGAATCAGTTTATAGCGGAAACCTGCCGCGCTGAACTGACCCACTGGGTAACCATTCTTTTCGCTCCCTTCTTCTTTCTCTGGAATAAACCCTTCGTAGGGTGGATTATGATCTTCTACGCAGTTGCCGAGAACCTCCCACTGATCATGGCTCAGAGATACAACCGCTTCCGACTCAAGTCTCTGTGCCAAAAACTGGCGCTGAGGAATCAAACCCAATGACAGCCTCAGTGATTATGGTGAAAAACTTGACCAAAACCTACGACAGCGTCGCAGCGGTCAAGGATCTAACCTTTTCTTTGAAACGCGGTGAATCTTTTGGTCTTCTGGGGCCGAACGGCGCCGGGAAAACCACCACTATCCATATGATTGCCGGCTTGCTCATGCCGACCTCCGGAACCATTGAAATTAATGGGACATCCATTACCAACAAACCGCTTCAAGCAAAAACCGACCTTGGTTTGGTGCCACAGGACTTTGCCCTGTATCCCGCCTTGAGTGCCAGGGAGAACCTTGCTTTTTTCGGACGGCTCTATGGTCTTTGGGGCCGAGCCTTGAGTAAGCGGATCGCATATGTCCTGCAACTGGTCCGTCTTTCAGGGCGAGGGCGAATGCCGGTGGCCACTTACTCAAACGGGATGAAGCGAAGGCTGAATTTGGCTATTGGACTCCTGCATGATCCCTCGGTTATCATACTGGACGAACCCACCGTAGGCGTAGACGCTCATAGCCGTCACGCCATCATCAAGAGCTTAGAAGACCTCGCCGCATCCGGAAAGACCATTTTCTATTGCACCCATCACCTCTGGGAGGCAGAGACATTTTGTTCGCGCGTCGCCATTATGGATTCCGGAGAGATTGTGGCCGATGACACCCCCAGTCGGCTTATTCACGCGTTCGGAAGCGGGCTCATTCGGCTCGATATGGCTCCTCCCGTCCCTGATACCTTGCTGGCCCACCTAACGACCTTGGGGGCCGTTCGTTACCCATCAGAGACTTCTGTCAGGTTCCAATTTGCGAGTGCTAAACCGAACCGCGACTTAGAGTCGGTGCTCAAGCTGGCTGAAGGACTGAAAGTATCGGTCCGTGCCGTCCAGCTTCTGGAACCAACGCTTGAAACCGTATTTTTGAACCTGACCGGAAGGTCCGTCAGAGATTGACATGGGATTCACTGCTTACCGACAGATTGCTGCCATTGCCATTAAGGAACTGGCCATTTTGATAAAGGATTTGGAAGCACTGGCATTGCTTTTTGCCATGCCGGTATTCTTCATTCTGATCATGAGCTTCGCGCTCGAAGGGGTATTTGAAACAGGGACTCCGGATCGACCGGTAGAGATCCTTTTGGTCAACGAGGACGCCGGCCCAATGGCGGAGCTGATTACCAAAGACATGGCCTCATTCAACGACTTAAAAATCGCAAAAGAGATCGATGGGAAACCGGTTTCGCGTGACTCGGCCGAGCGTTTTGTTAAAGAGCGGAAATGGGTCGCATCCATTATATTTGAGCAACATTTTTCCCGATCCGTTGCAGAGTATGCAACATCGGATGAAGCCGATATTCCGCGCGTTTGGATGCTGATTGATCCGGCAACCAACAGCCAGTTTCTGGCTCCCGTGCAGGCTGCTGTAAAGGCCATTGTTGAACGTCGAGTGATGACACATCGTCAAATGGAACGGCTTTCCCAGCGATTTTCAGCGATGGGCATGCCTCCTCTGAACCAGCTGATTGACCCAGAGGATGCTTTTTCAGCAGCTCCGGGGCCCGGTTGCCGATTGGAGGTTATTTTTCCCCGTGGTCTGCCGGTTAAAGTCCGGCCCAGCGCAACCGAACAAAACGTGCCGTCGTATACGATTTTTGGTGTTTTTTTCATCGTTCTCCCGTTGGCCACAGGGTTCATCAGAGAAAAACAAGAGGGTACCTTTCTGCGGATACTGGCCGCTCCCATCTCCAAATGCACGCTGTTGATTGGAAAACTGCTTCCCTATTATCTGCTCAACCTCATCCAGACAGGCTTGATGTTCACGGTGGGATGGGTCCTATTCCATATTCAATTGGGCCAGATCTCCGCATTGATCATTCTATCCCTCGCGCTTGCCGCATGCGCCAATGGTCTGGGGCTCATGGTTGCGGCACTTGGCAAAACCGAGGCCCAGATCGGTGCTCTGGGTGTCTTTTTCGCTATCGTCCTATCCGCCCTGGGCGGCATGATGGTCCCCGCGTTCGTCATGCCTGAAATCATGCAAACCTTGTCGTGGTTCACGCCCCATGCCTGGGCATTGTCCGGATATCATGATATCATGCTTAGGGGGCTGGGTCTTGGTGAGGTGTGGAAACAGGCGGGACTCCTTCTCGCCTTCGGCGTATTTTTCTTCATCATCGCTCTCTGGCGCTTTCGCTTTACAGAATGAACCGATACTTTCACACAGCAGCGTTGAATCGAATATGATGGCGAGAGACGGCGTAGAAGAAACTTCCTTCAGTTTGGTGATCATCGGCGGCGGTCTCACCGGCACATCCATGCTGTGCCAGTTTGTGAGACAGGCGCATACATTTCTAAAGCTTCGGCAGGGCGCCCCGGCATCCGTCCACGTGCATGTGGTCGAAAAGCAGGATTTCTTCGGGCCTGGATTTCCCCACAGCCATCAAAATGCCATGCCCTTTCATCTCATCAACATGTGCGCGCGGGACATGAGCATCCTTGCAGCCGATCCGGAAGACTTTGAGCGATGGGTGAATCAACATATCGGCGATATGGACAGTCGCTTTCCCGGGATATCAAAGGATGACACAAGTCCTGACCGGGATTGCCACCATTACCCCCGCCCTGTCATGGGGGAATATCTCAAAGACCGTTTCCACCAGGCGGTCCTTGAAGCGAGAGACATCGGCGTCCACGTGCATCTCCATCCGGGGTGTGAGGCAATAAATGTCTCCGAAAGCGGGGAGGATCGGGTGCGGGTTACGGTGCTGAATTTAGGCTCTCACGAACGACTTGTCCATCACGCAGACCGCGTCCTGCTGGCTACCGGGCATTGGTTCTATCAAGGACAAAGAGATGGATATTTCCCTTCCCCCTGGCCCCCCGACCTTCTTCAAGAAAACATACCAGGGGGGTCGGATGTGGCGATCATCGGTACGAGCCTGAGTGCCATCGATGCCGTCCTGACCCTGACTGCCGATGGGGATTTTCGACAATCGCATTCCGGTGAACTCCTGTACCAGCCATCCCTCAACCCCAGGCGTCTGTTTCTCTACTCCAGAAAGGCCCTCCTCCCCACGGTGCGCGGCCGCACGGGGCCGTACAGGAACCAATTTATGGTCCGCGATAAAATTCAAGCCCTGATCCATGAAAAAGGGTGGCTGACACTGGAAGAACTGTTTGATCTCCTGAACAGAGACCTTCAAAATGCCTACCGTCGGCCCTTTCCGTGGAGAGAGATCACAAGTCCCCAAGGAACGGTGAAAGCGCTCCTTGAACGGCGTATCCATGACGCCAGACATGGGGACGGTCCCTACGGAGACATTATATGGCAGACCGTCCTGCAGCAGACCTTCCCTATGGTCCGGGACATCTATTTGGCCCTCGGTCCGGCCGAGCGGATGCGACTGGACGGGGAGTTCAACACCCTTTTCTTTGTCCATGCCGCCCCCATGCCCATAATGAATGCCGAGAAGCTCTTGGCACTCATGAATGCCAGGATGGTGACGGTCAGAAAACAGATTGGGGAAACCCCTTTCAGGCGAAACGAATTGTCATTCTCGTTTACCTTTCAGGATGCCAACGGTGAAGCAATGGAAGCCACCCATCCGTATGTCGTCGATGCCAGAGGACAGAGCCCCTCCTATGCCACTAACCACCAAACGCTGGCAGTCAATCTCTTGAGATCGGGAACTGTGGAAATTGAACCACGTGACAGGAACATCCAGGCATTGGAAGACGAGAGATCGAAGCCGTTTCGAGGGAGACCCCCTTTGGTTCGAAATGAAAGGGGCGGCCTCTGGATTGATCCCCGGACCCATCGCGTTCGCCGTACCCGAGCTGATGAAGGCATTGAGGTCTCAGAGCGAATCACCGCTGTTGGCGCCATGACCAGAGGTCAGATTATCGATGCCAGCATGGCCCATGGCAGCGCCGTGTCCACGGATGTGGTGGCCAGAGAGTGGGTGGATTATGTTTTCTCCTGAGGAGGGACCGCTTCGCCCGACAGGCTGGGTTCTCCGATGATCACCATCCCCAGATAGCCGTCCACGGTGATAACATCACCGGTCTTGATCCATCGGGTGGCATCCGGGACGCCCGTGACGCATGGCAGACCGTATTCCCTGGCAATGATGGCCCCGTGAATGAGCATGCCCCCCCTTCTTTCCACGACAGCAGTGGCGAGCGGAATCACAAAGGTCATACCCGGATCGATGGCATCGCACACAAGGACTTCCCCTCGCTTGAATTCAAACAAGTCTTGGTGCTGTAAGATCACCCGCGCCTTTCCGGTGGCGAGGCCGGCGCCGGCAGGCTGGCCAACAACCTGTCGGGCGGCCACGAAATAGGTCTTTTCCTGACTGGCACCAAAAGACGGTTTCCCCTGGCTTCTGATCGTCCCCTTCCCCCGCAACGCATCCGGCACATGGTTTCTATCCATGTCTTCCACACCGGCTTCCTGCTGCTTCACCAGTCGAGATCTCCCTTCCTCAACCGCTGCCAGGAGTTGCCCCTCGATCTTCCCGAGATAGATGTTGTCATCGTCCCTGAGACGGTAACTGGCTCTGCCTATGTCTAGCATTTCGAGGGCCAGTGATTGTTGGTCTGCTTCGAACATGGACAGAAAATTGTGCTGTAACTGGTCTGAGCGCCCCTTTTCACGTCCTCTGACATCGGGTGTAGACGCTGACATTTCCATAAGAAGCGTCAGAAGATCCTTCGCGTCCTGAATGAACCGGCTCTCCCCCCACGCAATATCACCAAACTGGGAGACCAGGGCATTGAATTTTTCCACAAAGGCCCCATCGCAATTCTCCACATGCGCATTTTTGAGGCATTCTGAGAGGATCGCATCGTGTTTAATCATGTCAGCCAGTTCCTGAAGCATCTGGTTTCTTTGGGTGCTCACCATGCCGGTTTCGGAAAGGACCCCTACGAACTCAAACGGATCATCCGGCTGCACCCTGTCGTTATAGACCTGTCCGAACAGCCGCATGCCGTGGGCAAACGGAATGCAGTCCCGTTTGTAGATGTCGAGCCATTCTTGATGAATCCCTCGCCGCCTTTCGATTTCATCCGCAAGGGCATTGTTCGACAACGGCTCAAGATCCATTGCGGCAAGCTCCTGGGCCTCCGCTTCCATGGCCGGAATCAATTCAGCTTCGATCTTGGTGCGAAGGGTCTTCAGGTTCTCGAAACTCCGATGAAGGCTGAGATACCACGGCCTCTGATCATCTTCATTTGATTGAAGATCGGTGGTGATCGGTCTCGATTGAAGCGTGTGAAGGTCTTTTCCCCGATACGTCCACTCCATATCCTGGGGTGAGTGAAAGATCGCTTCCGACTGCATGCAACGTCCGTATACTTGGGCAAGCTCTGTTTCAGCCAAAGGGGGCTGGTCCCGAAGGTCTGGCGGCAAGGCCTCGAGACGGATGCCATTCTCGGCAGGCCGCATGGCCTGGTCACGCACAGCAGCGAAATGGGATACCACCTTCCCGGTTTTTCGATGCAGATGCCACCGGTCGGGTTCAATCGTGCCGTCCACAAGCCCCTGATTCAGGCCGTATACCGCCTCGATTACTGAGAGCGCATTGTCGGTTGGGCTTTTGCCGAATACAATGCCCGAGCGTTCCCCCAGGATCATCTCCTGGACGATCACGGCCATGGCGCTTTTCTTGACATCCAGTCCGATCTCCTGCCGGTACAAAAGGGCGCGATCGGACCAGAGCGACGCCCAGACCAGACGCACATGATCCAAAATGGCTTCAGGCCCCCGGATGTTGACAAAGGATTCGTGGAGTCCGGCGAAGGAGGTCTTTGATGAATCCTCGCCGGGCGCGGATGACCTTACGGACACAGGCCGTGTCGAAAACCGCGATTTAAACTCCCTGAGCAGGACTTCTTTAAGATCCGTCGGAACAGGGGTCTTCAGAAAGGCGTTTCGAATGCGAAGGGCCGTATCCCACATCTCCTCCCACCGCATCTCCTCAAACGGCTTTCGGTAAAGATCCAAAACGATCTGATCCCTCAGGTCCGTGGAGGCGACGTAGTCAAGATAGGCCTCCACGGTGATGCAGATGGCCGGAGGCACGGGGATGCCATTCTTATGCATGGCCGCAAGGGAAACGGCCTTTCCCCCTACCATGGGGCCATGCCCCTCTTCGACCTGATCCAGAGTCAGAATAAATGCCGTCATGTCAGATGAATCTCCATCACATTCTGAAAGCGGGTCGCCACATAATAGACCTCAACATGAATCGTGATCAGGGCGCTCGAAGGGGATGCCACAAAATCCTCCAGATGCGGGTGTTTGTTCAAATAAATCCTCAGAAAATTCTCCGATGCCTCCTTTGAAATTTCTTCCGCCCTTCCTGTGGCCGTTACCGCCCTGGCAAACCTCAGGTCGGAGGGATGGTTGGAGCGGTTGTCGATCACCATGGCGACCCGTGGATCTGATGATAGATTGGCATATTTCCGGGTCGACCGGGTGGTTGAAAAAATGAGATAAGCCAGGTCTTCGGTGGCGGCAAAGGCCACCAGACTCCCGTAGGGCTGTCCCCTGTTATGGGTGGCCAGGACGGCCAGGGGCTGCGACTGAAAGAGCTGTATAAGATCCTCTTTATGATTTCCCATAGATACCATTCGCCTTGTCCCTCCTATCGCAAAGGAATAAGTCTCCCCATGTTCAGCAAAACCAGCCAGCCGTTTAGGTAAAGGCCTGCCAGAATGGAAGAGATGAGTATCACCGAAGCGATTAAATCCTGGTGAAACTGGTAACGTTCGCTTAAGACGACCATGGATATGGCCATCGGCATCGCGCTCATCAGCACGACAACCGACGATGCCAATGATCCAAGTCCCAGTAACCTCGCGCTCAACATCCCAATCAGGGGTACAACGATCATCCGCAAGAGCGAAATGCCAAAGGCCTGAGCCAGTTGTTTGTATTGGCGGCCATAAAATATCATTCCGAGCATAAAAATGGCTACGGTAGCCGTTGTGCCCCCGAGCATATGAAGGGGTTTACTGATCGCAAATGGAATTGGTACCCCCAAAAATGAGATGAGAACCCCAAGGATGATTGAAATGATAAGGGGATTCCTCGTGAGACGCAGGGCGACACGGGAGACAGCCTTCACAACCGATGGCCTTTGTTCACGGGAGATTTGGTATATCTCCAGTAACGAAATCGAGATGATGACGCTGAAAATCGATATGGTGCCGGACGAAAGCGTGGCCAGTCTCTCTCCCTCTGCCGTTGGAAAGGCAAACATAACAAACGGGATGCCAAAAAAGGCGTGGGAACCAAAAACAGATCCTATCACCAGCAGGAAGTATGTATCTTTGGAAAAGCGAAAGAGGAAAAACAGGAGGGTCAGCACCAAAAACACAACAACGACGGGAACAATGCCGGCCGCGACATATGTGGCAATAATCCAGTCAAATCGCGTTTCTGCCAGATTGATAAAAAAGAGAGAGGGGAGTGCAAAGAAATAGACGTACGCACTCAAGGCACGTTCGTCCCCCTGTTTCATCAGATTCACTTTTCTGGCAAGAAAACCGAGACCGATCAGGAGAAAAAGAGGGAGCGTTGTTTTTAGAAATATAGACACCAGGACCTCATAAAGACCTCGTTCTGCTCGTTGGATACGAGTCACATTTTTTTCGATCTAAAAGGTGTGATTCCGCATGGCCATGGTCGCGAAACCAGGCCCCCAGCATGTAGCCTTTTGAAAATATGGCCCAGGGCGAGGCGGGGTCAGCTTCTTTCACGAAGCTACCGTGTTATCCAGGTTCTTCAATGCCAAAAAGGAATTCGCTATTGAGCAACCTCCACTTCATTCGGGGTTGGCAAATTTCTCCCTCTTTGCCCCGCAGACCGGGCACTCGTCCGGCAGGACACCATCGGAAACATATCCGCAGACTGAGCATACGTGGTAGGTGGTCACACGATCTGAGAGCATGTCGTTCAGCGCGCTCTTGTAAAGCTTGGAGTGGCCTTCCTCCACGTCCCGGCTCTGGGTGAAGTGCCAGGCGGTCGTTTTCTCCCCCAGCTTGTATGCCAATCCCATGAATCTGTCGTACGCCACCTTTGCGACGCCGATCTCCGATTCGAAGCTCTCCCGGAGGTTCTCCTCAGTGGTGCCAATCTCGCGCAACACACGCAACGCACGCTCAGCATGAACCTCCTCGGAGACGGAGATGACGCGAAAGAGCTTGGCGATCTGGGGGTATCCCTCCTCATCGGCCTTCTTCGCGAAAACCTTCAGCCTCAAGGCCGCCTTGGCCTCGGCCGTGTACGTTTGATGAAGCGCCTCCTTTATCCTCTCATCCATCCAAAATCTTCCTTTCCAAGGCTACGCGGATTTCCCGGCCCAGTTGATCCCAATGATCAGCAGAAGAGCGATGGCTATTCCCTTGAACATCTTCTCACGAACGGATCTCCTTCTAATCAGAGAGAGACTGTAATGGTTATTGAATTACACAGAGGGCAAACTTTTTTGCTCAATTTGCTCTCCGAAAGGCTGCATATCCATAGGGGATGGTCTTGTGTGTCAATCAAATCCTGAGCGTCTTGCGGGACGATACCTCAACGCTCGGAACAGATACGGAGGCCTCCATCTGAGGCGGGCCACAAGATGTTGAGCATCCGGTGATAATGGCAGTTGGGCCATCAGCAGCGGCGCGCGATTTTCAATTATTCTCTTCCTGCGGATTCCAGTATCCATGCAGGCACTTCGTCGCTGGTGGATACCTTCACATTATCTATAAAGGTCATGTTGGTGGGGGCATTGGGGTAGTAGCTGTTCGTGCAAATATCATAAAAATCCAAATGATCGCGCAGGTAATTGTTTTCAAAAAGC
>JAWOIH010000419.1:0-6931 GCA_046484725.1 Candidatus Desulfacyla sp.
GGTACGAACTCAACAGCCCGTCGTCGGCGCGTAACGCACTCAAGTCGATCCCTCCCTCAGGTCGCTTGGCGCCGTGACAATCCACGCAATTCCGGTCGAAGACGGGCTGTACCAACCACTCGTAACCCAACAACCGCTCGGAACCCCACGACGGCGGCGTGGGAACCGAGGGGGCTCGCGCCAATGCTAAACTCAACCCGGTTGTTGCCTCGGGCGGACGGCCTTGCGATTCGTGGCATCCGTGGCAGCTACGGACCTCGCCCGGCTTCATAGAAACGAACGACCGCATCCGCCGGATCTCCATCTGCCGATCATCGAGGGCCTGGAAATAGATGGCCACGTCGGCCGGGACCGTGAAGCAGGCCGAACCGTCGGGCTCGACCGGCACCGTCCCGGGTCCAACATCGTGATGGGGTGCAGCAAGATGGGACCGGATTACATTTACGCCTGGCCGACCACCGAGTTCGCACCCACCGGACCGGAGATGATCGTTCAGGCGGTATTCCACAAACAACTGGCCCGGGCCAAGGAAGAGGGCAACTATGAGGACGTGTACAACTTCTTTCTCAATATCCTGAGAGAGGAGTTCAGCGTCATGACATTCGGCAAGCTGTTCACCACCTGGTACACAGTCAATGAGGTGATCGATCCGCGGGAGACCCGGTCCCGGATCATTCATGCCCTGCACGCGACTGTGAATAAAAGGGAGTCCGTGCCGGAAAAGCGGCGGTTCATCAAGCCGGCGTAGCTGGATACTGGATACTGGTTGCTCGTTGCTCGTTATGACCGCTCATGGCCCATAGCTGATGGCTCATGGATACTGGATGCTTGATGCTTTGAGCTTTCAGCTTTGAGCTGTTCGCCTTGAGATCCTTGCCGCTTTATAACTTTAGACATTTTAGGCACGTTAGCTCACTTTAGGCAATTGATTCAGGGAGGTATGGCAACCATGGGGGAACGAATGGAATCGGCCATCAGAAAATATCAGGAGATCCAAAAGAAGAATCTGGAGGGGGGCGGGGCCCAGCACATGGAACGGCAGCACGGCCGCGGCAAGCTGTCGGCCCGTGAACGGATCGAGGCCCTGGTCGATCCGGGAACCTTCCGCGAGCTGGGCTCGTGCGTGGGCACCACCAGCATGCGTATTGACGGACAGATCCCCGATGCCCCCTGCGACGGGGCCGTCGTTGGGACGGGCCGGGTCAACGGCCGCATGATCATGGTCCATGCCAGCGACTTTACGGTATTGGGGGGGTCAGTGGGGGCCCAGCATATGCTCAAATTTGCACGGCCCATTGAACTGGCCGCCATGTGGCGCATCCCCTACGTGATCCTCCTGGACTCCTCGGGCGGAAGGCTGGGGTACAGGGACGTGCCCATGGCCGGGATCGACTGGCAGTTCAGGTTGCAGTCCGTCTATTCCGGCGTGATTCCCCAGATCACCGTGCTCATGGGGCCCTGCATTGCCGGGGGGGCCTATATCCCGGCCCTCTGCGATTTTCTCATCATCAGCAGAAACTCGGGGAACATGTGGCTGGGCGGGCCCCGCCAAACCCAGGCCGCCACATCGGAGGTCATCGACCGGAACGTGGGCGGCGCGGATTATCACATGCAGTTCAGCGGAAGCTGCGATCTGGTGGGGGATTCGGACGAGGAGTCCATCCAGCACTGCCGTCAGTTGCTCAGTTATCTGCCCCAGAGCTTCAGGGAAGTCCCTCCCCTGTGGGAGCGGACCGACGACCCTGATCGAGAGGTGCCTGCCCTGGCCGATATTGTTCCCGACGCCTATGAAGAGACCTACGACATGCACGATGTCATCCGACATCTGGTGGATGAGGGAGATTATTTTGAGATCAAAGATGAATACGCCAGGAATCTGATCACCTGTTTCTGCCGGTTTCACGGCCGGGCCGTGGGGCTGGCAGCCAACAATCCCCTCTATCCGGGGAGTATCCTGGAGCCGGATTCGTGCGACAAGTACTACCGGTTTCTTCAGGTCCTGGACGCCTACAATATCCCTCTGGTAAACCTGGTGGACACGCCGCCAGTGGTGCCCGGCGAGCCGGACGAGGCACGGGGCCTTCTCCGGCACGTGGGGAAGGTCACGGATGTCTATGCCACGGCCACCATTCCAAAGATCAGCGTGGTCCTTCGGGAGGCCTATGCCGATGCCGGCAGCCTGATCATGGGGGGACTCAAGGGAATGGGCGCGGACCTGACCTATGCCTGGCCCATCGCCCGGTTTGCCGTGGAGGCCTCCCGGACAGACTACCGGAACGTGTACGGCAGGGGGATCGAGGAGGATGCCTATGAGGCCTATCTGAACCGTTCGCGGGAAACAGTGGATGCCTTTGAAACCGCCCGCACCTGGACGTCCCAGATCGTGGATGAGATCATCCTCCCCGGGGATACGCGGAGGAAGATCATAGAGGCCCTGGAGATCACCCGGAACAAGGAGGAAAAGCTCCCGGACCGGGCCAAGAACCACACCGTGCCGCCGGTTTAGGGATTGATGATTGGCGATTGGCGATTGCGCCTCTGATGTCTTGAGGTATTTGTCGTTGATCGTCAGCTTTTCGAGTTTCGGACGGACGTATATTCTGACTGTCAATCCGTAGGGTTGTCAGTTTCTCAATCGATAACTGTAAATCAACAATCGCCAATCATAAATAATCAATCCAAAGGGGGTTAACCGATGGGTTCAAAGACGGTCATTACCTGCGCCCTCACCGGGCTCCTTACCGATCCGGCCGTTCATCATGTGCCGGTGACCCCGGAAGAGATGGCGGATCACACCGAGCAGGCCTACAATGCAGGGGCCTCGATTGTTCACTGCCACTTCAGGAACCAAAACAAAGGCCTGGGCCATCTCCCCACGTGGGACCTGGATACGGTGGGCGCCATCCTGGCGGCCATCAAGACCCGGGTGCCGGAAATCATCATCTGTATGAGCACAGGGGTCGTGGGCCCGGATATATCGGGTCCGCTGGCGTGTCTGGAGAAATTCAAGCCGGAAATGGCGGCCTGCAATGCCGGATCTCTTAACTATCTGAAGCAGAGGAGCGACGGGTCGTGGGCCTGGCCCCCGACCCTCTTTGACAATCCGGTTGAAAAGATCCAGCAGTTTTTGAACGTGATGACGGAAAACTCTGTGGTGCCTGAGTTCGAGTGCTTTGACACGGGAATTGTCCGGAGCGTCATGCTTTTCAAGCAAAACGGCATGTTCGAGGGGGACCCCCATATTTCGTGCGTCATGGGGGTGGCCAGCGGCATGCCGGCAAGGCCCGAATTGCTTCCTATTCTGGCAGCGGAGATGATCGAGGGGACCCATTATCAGGTCATTGCCGTGGGGAGGGAGGAGATCTGGCCGCTTCACCGCAAGTGCGTTGAATTAGGGGGCAACGTCCGGACCGGCCTGGAGGACACCTTTTACCTCCCCGACGGCGCCAAGGCCGGAAGCAATGGGGTACTGGTGGAGGCCCTGGCCGGGATTGTCCGGGAGGTGGGGCGCGATATTGCCAGCCCGTCCGAGGCCCGGGAGATACTGGGCCTGAGGCCGGCATAGCAGGAGAAGAGATAAGAAGCTCAAAGCTCGAAGCTGAAGGCTGAAAGCTAAAAGGGGGAAGGGGTTATCGGTTATCCGTTATCGGAGGAAGCTCCGTGCCCCATGCTCCATGCTTCATGAGGTCAAAGCTGAAAGCTGAAAGCTCAAAGCGACGAGCATCCGGTATCGAGTATCCAGCAGAAGTTTAGAAGATGAGAAGGTAAGAGGGTTAGGCACAACCTGAAACCAGTATCCAGTATCCAGTAATCCCGCATCCTGCGGGATCTACGCTACGCTTCGACCAGGCGAGCAAACTTAGTCGAGTTTCACAAGAGAAAAGGAGACGTGTAGAGAATGAGCGGAACTGAAGAAAACACCGGACGTATCGAGGTGAGGGCGCCCATGTCGGGCGTATTTTACAGGACTCCTGCCCCGGATCAACCTCCGTATGTGGAGGTGGGGGATGTGGTCAAGAAGAAACAGGTGCTGGGTCTTCTGGAAACCATGAAGGTGTTTCAGAAGATCAAGTCTCCTGCGAACGGCAGGGTTGTGGAGATCCTCCCTGACAACGAGGCCACGCTGAAGGATAACGATCTCGTCTTTGTCCTGGAAAAGGGATAATCCATGTTCTCCAAGATACTGGTCGCCAACCGTGGGGAAATCGCGCACCGCATTATTCGGGCATGCAGGGAACTGGGTGTACCGAGTGTTGCCGTCTATTCCGAGGCGGACAGGGATTCGCTCCACCTCACCCTGGCGGACGAGAAGGTATGCATCGGTCCTCCGGTCAGCGCCAAGAGCTATCTCAACATGGAAAGCATCATCGATGCCGCCCGGGCCACCGGGGTCGATGCCATCCATCCCGGCTATGGGTATCTGGCGGAAAATGCGGCCTTTGCCCGGGCGTGCGAGGAGGCAGGCGTTGCGTTTATCGGTCCCACGCCGGATAACCTCCATCTGGCAGGGGACAAGCTGACCGCCAAACAGATCGTTCAGGAAAAAGGGGTCCCGGTTATCCCCAGCAGCCCGGCCGGCGTCAATAGTGTAGCGGAGGCGGAAAAAATCGCCGGGGACATGGGATACCCGGTGATGGTCAAGGCCTCGGCCGGCGGCGGGGGACGGGGCATCCGGACATGCGAAGACCGGGAAATGCTTCTGGAAGAATTCCCCATTGCCCGGATGGAGGCGCGGGCGGGCTTCGGGAATGACGAGGTCTATATCGAGAAATGCATTGCCCATCCTCGGCACATCGAGTTCCAGATCCTCGCCGACCGGTATGGCCATGTCATCCACCTGGGTGAGCGGGAATGTACCATCCAGCGGCGATACCAGAAACTGATCGAGGAATCGCCCTCTCCGGTGATGACCCATGAATTGAGAGAGCGCATGGGGCAGGCGGCCGTGACCGTAGCCGGGGCGGTCCGGTACTTCAACGCGGGCACGGTTGAGTTCTTAGTGGATGGGGACGGCAATTTCTATTTTATGGAGATCAATGCACGGATACAGGTGGAGCATCCGGTCACCGAATTGACCACCGGGATCGATCTGGTCAAGGAACAGATACGGCTGGCATCGGGCGGGGAGCTTGACTACACATTCGACGACATCCGGCAGAGAGGCTGGGCCATGGAGTGCCGGATCAACGCGGAGGACCCGGACCGGAATTTCCTCCCATCGCCGGGAAAGATCGATCGGTACCGGCCCCCGGGCGGCTTCGGGGTCCGACTCGACACCCACCTCTACCAGGGCTACGAACTCCCCGTCTTTTATGATTCGCTCATCGCCAAGCTGATCTCCTATGACCTGACGAGGGACGGCGCCATCCGCATCATGCGGCGTGCCCTGGAAGAGTTCGGAATCGCGCCCGTCAAGACCACCATCCCCCTTTATCTCAGGATTATGGATGATCCGTCGTTTAAACGGGGCGATTTCGATACCGGTTTCATCAAACGGTTCGTGCCGGATGAGGAGGATGAGGATGAGTGAGGCGCAAGGCGCAAGGCATGAGGCGCAAGGGGTCGCAGTAGGCAGCAGGGAGCAGGGAGCAAGGAGCATGGCGCATGGGGCATGGGGCATAGAGCATAGGGCTCCTAAAGCCGATAAACCCAATGAACGCGACAAACGCAACAACCCGTTATCCAGTATCCAGTATCCAGCATCCAGTATCGAGTATCGAGGGGCCTTATGGACTTTGAACTGACCGAAGAACAAAAGATGTTGAAAGAGACCGTGGCCAGGTTTGTGGACGAGCAGATCATTCCCCTGGCCCCGGCGATCGATGAGGCCGAGCGGTTTCCCGAGGAGAACTTCAAGGCCATGGCTGACATGGGTCTCTTCGGCATGACCCTTCCCGAGGCATATGGCGGCAGCGGCACGGATTTTCTCTCGTGCGTCCTGGTCATGGAGGAAATCATGCGGGGGTGCGTTTCCACCGGGAACACCTATGGGGCGCATGCCATCCTCTGCACCGAGAACATCTACCGGAACGGCAACGAGGCCCAGCGGCGCAAATATCTCCCCGACCTGATCGCGGGAACAAAGGTGGGGGCCCTGGCCATTACCGAGCCGGAGGCCGGATCGGATGCCCTGTCCCTCAAGACCCGGGCCGTCAGGAAGGGGGACCGGTATATCCTTAACGGGACCAAGATGTTCATCACCAACGGCCCCCTGGCCGATGTGGTGGTGGTCTACGCCAAGACCGACCCGGATGCCGGGCAGAAAGGGATATCCGCATTCATCGTAGAAAAGGGATTCCCCGGGTTTTCCACGGGAAAGACCCTCCATAAGATGGGGGTGCGGGGGTCGCCGACAGGAGAGCTGATATTTGAAGACTGCGAGGTCCCGGTTGAAAACCTCTT
This sequence comes from Candidatus Desulfacyla sp., assembly GCA_046484725.1. GTDB lineage: Bacteria > Desulfobacterota > DSM-4660 > Desulfatiglandales > Desulfatiglandaceae > AUK324. Next base: position 6,403 of record JAWOIH010000419.1, read on the forward strand.
GGGGGAGGAAAACAAGGGGATCCGGGTCCTCATGAGCGGGCTCGACCGGGAGCGGATTGTCTATTCCATCGCCCCCATCGGGGTGGCCCAGGGGGCATTTGACCTGGCCTTCCGGTATGCCTCGGAGCGGGTCCAGTTCGGGGCGCCCATTGTCAGCTTCCAGATGATACAGGACATGCTGGCCGACATGGCCGCCAAGATACAGGCCGGGAGACTCCTGGCCTACTGGGCCGCATCCATGGCCGATTCAGGGAAGCAGGTCCGTCTGGACGCGGTATTGAACACCGGGTTCCAGTTCACCAGGCGCTTGCCGCGGTAGATCAGGCCCTCGTCGTAGAGACGCACGAACACTTCCCGCACCGCGTTGGAGAGGCTCTCGTCCATGGTGAAGCGCTCCCGGGACCAATCAGATCCAGAAGCTGATTATTATGGGAGAGCTGATGAGGAAAGGAAGCGCCTAATCTGAAGTGACTAAAATGACTAAAATTTGAAATGCAAAACGCTTTGCCTTGCAGCCGGCATTAGAAGA
>JAWOIH010000485.1:0-11813 GCA_046484725.1 Candidatus Desulfacyla sp.
GAACAGGTTTGTTGTGTGGTAAACTGACCCTCCCTGAAGGGAGGGTCTGTCGGTCCCTAAGAATCGATGATTTCGAGGGCCTCATCCCGGTAGGCATCCATGACGTACGGGATCCCCGTCACCTTGGTGCATTCTTCTGTCAGCGAGAAGATATCCTTCCGACTGATATAGTGGACTTCCCAGTTCCTCGAGCCTGCCATCAACTGCTGGAGTCCCACCTTGAGCTTGTCCACGGCGCTGAATATGCCTACGGCCCCCAGGGGAAGGTTGTCCGCCTCAGCCCCGTACTTCTCTTTGAGGACTTCATAATTCATGAAGATCTCTTCTTTGGTGGAGCCATACTTGGAAACGGTTGGCGGGAGCCCGCCCTGTTCGCCTCTCAACCAGCGCTCCGCATTCTTCCCCACCATGCCCGGAATCATCAAGGCACGGCCCATGCAGACGGCCTTGCAGTAGGGCGCGCCCAATGCCAGTGCCTTGAACACATGGTCTTCAGCGGAAAAGCCGCCTGCAAAGGCGATATCCGGGACCCACAGGCCCCGCTTGGCGAGCCGGTCGCACAGCTCATAGGCCATGGAGTGGAGATAGATGGAGGGAATCCCCCATTCACTCATCATCCGCCACGGGCTCATGCCGGTCCCACCGGGGGCACCGTCGATGGTCAACAGATCGATCTTGGCATCGCTCGACCACCGGATGGCCATGGCCAGTTCTCGCATGGGATAGGCGCCGGTCTTGAGGGTGACCCGCTTGGCCCCTAAGTCCCGTATCCGCTTCACCTCTTTCATAAATCCTTCCTGGTCGATGAAGCCCAGGCGGGAATGGCGCTCGAACTGTTTCAAGGGACCGGCCTTGAAGGCGGCCTGGAACGCGGGGACGTCCGGATCCGGAGTGACGATGTAGCCCCGTCTCTTCAGTTCGATGGCCCGATCCAGGGAATTGACCTTGATCTCTCCTCCGATGCACTTGGCGCCCTGGCCCCATTTGAGTTCGATGGTCTCCACGCCCAATTTGTCGATGACATATTCGGCTACCCCATTACGGGTATCCTCCACGTTCATCTGCACAAGGATATCCCCATAGCCCTCATGATAACGGCGGTATTCCCTCACGCGGCGGTCCATTTCAGGCGAGTTTTTCACCTTGCCGTTGCTCTTGAATTCCAGGTCCGGGTCGATCCCGCAGACATTCTCGCCGCAGACCAGGGTGATCCCGCTGATGGCGGCCCCGATGGCAAAATGTTCCCAGTTTTTCCTCGCGATATCGGTGCTCCCGAGGGCCCCGGTGAATATGGGGACCTTCATCTTCACCTTTTCGGAGGCGCCGAACGAGGTTTCGGTGTTGACCGCCGGGAAGGTGGCCTTGTCCGGGTCGGCTTCCACCCCCTTGGCGCCCAGGGCATAGCCCATGATGTTCAGGTGGGAGTAGTCAACCGGATAGTCTTTGTCGGCGCCGGCCGTGATACTCCCGAACGGCTGGGGGTAGAGGAGTTCCCTTCCGCGGAAGGTGGCATTGAACATGTCGCAGTTCCCCTTGCATCCATCCACACACCTGCTGCAGATCCCCGACTGGGGGGCCACATCCCGCGATCTGTTTTTGGTCTGAAGCGCTTCATTCGAATTGGGTCTCTGTAGATTCACTCTGTTATCCTCCTTTTCATGGTTCAGGGAAGAGAACAAAAAAAGGCGTCTTCCCTGGGTAGGGTTTTAGACGCCTTTGTCTTATTGCGATATAACTCCGCACGCCTTTGTGCGAAGCTTCAAATTAAAAAGGTTTTTTTACCCTTAAAGATCCCCTCTGTCAAGTCATTTCTTCACCCGCTAAACCTCTTCCGAAAGGAGGATTGCGTCGGCCACGGTGCGGATCGATTTGCGGGAATCCATACTCCGTTTCTGGATCCATCGGTACGCCTCTTCCCCGGTCATGCCTCGACGTCGGATCAGGACATCTTTGGCCCGCTCAACCAGCTTTCGGGTCTCCAGCTCCTCCTGGATCACCTTTGTCTTGACAATCAGCTCTGTATTCATGATCGCCACCCCGGCCTGATTCGCCACAGCCGTTATCAGGTTGATCTCAGCGGCGGAGAATTCATGGGGCTTATCGGTAAAACAGTTGAGCACGCCGATGACCTTGCCGTCCTTCACCCGGAGGGGTACGCTCAACATGGAGACCAGACCCAGCTTCTTTGCCATCTCCTTTTCTTTAAATCTGGGCTCTTTGAGGACGTCCTTGATGACCAGGGCCTGATTGTGGGTGGCCACAAAGCCGACCACCCCTTCGACCCTCCCCAGGGAACGGTCCTTCACATATTCCGGGTCGATAGCCTGTGTGGCCTTCAGCCGGATCTTTTTGGGGGTTACGCTCTCGTCTATCAGCCACAGAGAACAGATCTCAAAGCCGGTCACCTTGGCCGTTACCATGACGATCAGCTTCAGGATGTCTTCCAGATACTGCTCGGAGGTTATGGCGATGCTGATATCGCTAATGGCCTTGATATATTTCTCGTAGGTTTTTGGAGTGATTTTTTCCATGCTCGAAGGCGCGTATCCCGGTGTCTCAGATACGGATTCTCTCTCTTTCTTTGAGTCTGTCCTTGATATCTCGCGCATCGGCTTCAAACCCCGGCTTCTCAATCAATGCAAACATGGCCCGTTTATAGGCCTCGACACCGGGTTGAATGAAGGGGTTGTGGCCGAGCAGATAGCCCGATACGGCTACGGATGTTTCCATCATATAATATATCTGTCCAAGATTAAAGGCGTTGCGACGGGCGATCTCAATGGTCATATTGGGGACCCCCCCCTGATAATGGGCATAGGCCGGGCCGTCCACCACCATTCGGTTGACGGCGTTCATGTCCATCCCCCTGTCCACAAGAAAATCAAGGCCGTCCAGGTTGTTGTCCATCTTGGGAATTTGGACCTGGTTGTCGTGGGATTTGAGAAAGAGAAATGTCTCCAGGATATTTCGTTCGCCCTCCTGGACCATCTGACCGTTGGCATGGAGTTTTTCAGAATAGAGGGAGGGAGACACCCACATGCCATGCCCTTCGTGGCCTTCGCTTTCAGGGAAGAGCTGTTCCATCCATCTGGCTACTGAATAGAGAGGCACCGCGTTGGTGGCCACCACCTCGATCTTTTTCCCCGCTCGCCAGGCCGCATGTCGCAGGGCCGCGTGGACCAGTGCGGGGTTGCTCCAGAAATCATCCGCCGAGGCGATATCCCTCATGGTCCTGAAACCCGCTACGAACTCGTGGATATCGATGTTGGCCATGGCCAGCCCCACCAGGCCCACATCGCTCAGAACGGAAAACCGACCCCCGATGTCATCCGGGATGATGAACGTCCGATAGCCCCTTTTTCCAGCCATCTCTTTCAACGCGCCCCGGGTCCTGTCCGTGGTGGCCAGGATGAGGCGGTCGGCTTCATTCCCCCAGTTTTTCTCCATCAGCCTGCGGAGGATCCTGAAGGCCACTGCGGTTTCCGTGGTGGTGCCGGACTTTGAAATGACATTGACGGCAATCCGCTTTCCCCGCAGCATGTCCAGGGTGTCTCTGAAAAAATCAGGGTCCATATTCTGCCCGAGGAAATAGATTTCAGGGGCGCCCCCCCTCTCTTCCCGTGTCAATTGGTTGAAATACGTGTGGGTCAAGGCCTTAAAAGAGGCCTCAATGCCGAGATAGGATCCCCCGATGCCCAGGGAAACATAGGCATCCACCTCCCTGCCCAGTTCGCGCGCGACCGACGTGATCTCTGCCAAATAGGACGGACTGATCTCAATAGGGAGGTCCTGCCACCCGGTCATGGGAATATCGTGATCACAAATATCCCCCTCCCTGTTTCTGAGCATCTGATGGGCATTGAGAACATCGGGGATCAGCGATTCTACATCGCTCCGGCGGATCGATCCGGGACCCGGGGCGTCGAACATGTACGTCGCGTCCAATGAAATCCTGTTTCCCGCCTTAAACGAAGGTGATTCAAACGGATTCCCGACCTGCCCTCCCCTCTCCTGCTGTGTTTTTATGGTGAGGTTCATTCCCACATCGATCAATCTCAATCCTTCCATATACACGCTCTCCGTCTACCACCTGTATTGGATTACAATTGCGCTCCCCCGGACCCATTTCACCGCTGCCCGGTTCAGCCTCAGAACCGGGGGACCCTGCCTCTCATCTCCGCTGTCACAATATACAACATCCCTGCACGCCGCAAGCCCAAAAACGGAATCGCTGTGTGCATGGTATCCCCGGGATGTTTAAGGGGGTCGGTTCGCAGTGTCCTGTCGCCCGACACAATTTCAGCGCCTCACGGCGACACTGCCGGTTGCAAAAAATGTCATAAGGCCAAAAAAAATGCTTGACAGAAACCTCGCGGAGCATTAATTAGTATTTCAAAACATTATTTAAAAATCCTAATGCAAATAGACGCCATGGGAACCAGTGCCTTGGAAAAAGACAATCAAAAGCCCTTGACGCCTACCATGGAGAACTACTTGGAGGCGATCTACAACCTGGACAATGAAAAACGGGTGGTCCGGGTCAAGGATATCGCCAAACGGCTCGGGGTCAAGATGCCCACGGTCACCAATATGCTCAAGACCCTCAATGAGCGGGGATTGATTAACTATGAGCGATATGAATATCTGGAGCTTACAAAAGAGGGGGCAGACGTCGGAGAAGAGATCAATAGACGGCATCATATCCTGAGAGATTTCCTGACCGATATTTTGGGTATTGATTTTGACAGGGCCGATGAAGAGGCGTGCAGCATGGAACATGCCATCGGTCCTGCCACCATGGACCGGATGGTGGCGTTTATGGAGTTCATCCAGTCGTGCCCAAGGACGGGCGAGAACTGGCTGGATCGTTTTGAGGAATTTCGGGCACACGGGAAGAACACGTCCAGATGCCTGGTTCATATGAAGGCCTTTGCCGACGAATTGGAAGACAGAATGAAAGACATGGAGACTGGAGGGTAGAACAATGACGGATCTCAGCAGGGTTGATCAGGGAAAAGAGGTAACACTCGTGCGGATCGGCGGGGGAAGGGGCATGAGGTCGAAGCTTTACAGTATGGGCCTTGTGCCTGGGTCGGCCTTTACCGTCTTGAGCCGGGGCCGAGGAGGGCCTGTGATGCTCAGGGTAAAGGACGCCAGTCTGGCCATCGGTCAGGGAATGGCCCAGAAAATTTTCGTGGAATAATTTTTTTTGTGCTGCTTGTTAGCCATTACTAATATCGTTCGAGGCTGTTAACAAATGGAACTTCCGGACAAACAAGAACTGATTACGGCGCTTGGGAGAAGCGCTGATGAACTGCATCAACATATTGAACTTCATCGGAAACTGGTGATATCCATGCTGGGAACAGGCGTGGATGAGGGGGACATACAGGCGCTCTTCCATGTCTGTCCGCGGCGCAACCGCGAGGCAAGACTTCGAGAAGCCATCCAGGAGACCATCGAGGTCCTGGATGAGAGCAGGAAGGCATTCAAATCCAGGCGGCTGGAGGCCTTGCGAAAAAAACTGACAATCCTGTTGGTTGATAACGGATAGCGAATCAGGAGCTGTCTTACGGGCTTCGGCCGCTTAGCCGGCGCGGGGCAAGTGAAGGCGTAACTCGAGACGATAGCCTGTCGGGTTGCGCCTTTTTTGTTTTCATGGACGGAAGGGAGGAACGAATTATGACGTTGGATGAATTGGGGCCGGGCAGTACATGCCGCATCAAAAGGTTGTCTGCCCGCGACAAGCTGGGTCAGCGGCTTATGGATATGGGCGTTTATCCCGGAACACTGCTCAAGGTGATTCGAAATGCCCCCCTCGAAGACCCCATGGAGGTGTCGATGGAAGGGTTTTTCGTCAGCCTGCGCCATGAAGAGGCCCGATTCGTGGAGGTGGAACTGCGATGAAGCCGGAAAAGATCCTGGTGGCCCTGGCCGGTCAGCCCAACTGCGGAAAATCGACCGTCTTCAATGCACTGACCGGCGCGAGCCAGCACGTAGCCAATTACCCGGGCGTCACCGTGGAAAAGATGACCGGGTCTTACCGGCGCAACGGGACAAAGGTGGAGGTGGTGGATCTGCCCGGGGCCTACAGCCTGACCTCCTACTCCCCCGAGGAAAGGGTATCCCGCGATTTCGTGCTCCACGAGAACCCCTCTGTAGTGGTCAACGTGGTGGACGCCTCCAATCTCAAGCGGCATCTTTATCTCACCTTCCAGTTGCTGGAGATGCAGGTGCCCCTCATTATGGACCTCAATATGATGGATGTGGCCGAGAGAAGAGGCCTTGACATCAATACGGAGGAATTAGGCAGGTTACTGGGCGCGGCGGTGGTCCCCACGACCATGAAGGCGGGACGGGGAAAGGAAGAGCTGCTGGAAAAGATTAACCGCATTTCGGCATCCGATCGAAACCAGACAGCGGTTCAGGTCGACTACGGACCCATGGAGCCGTTGCTTCGGAAGATTCAGGACAGGCTGTCCGCTACGGCAAAGGTGCCTGGAGAATATCCCCTGCGATGGCTGGCCGTCAAGCTCATGGAAGGAGACAGCGAGGCCCGAACTCTGGTCGAACGCAGCTTTTCGAATCCCGAAGAACGCCTCGACCTTGTCGACAAAATGAGAACAGCCTTCGAATCGGGTGAGGGGGAGATGCCGGAGCGGCACATCGCCTTTCATCGGTATCAGGCGGCCGACACCATCACCCGATCCTGCATCAAGCCCAAAAAGGGGACGGAAAGCCCCCTTTCCGACAAGTTGGACCGCTTTGTCTGCAATCGCTTCTTGGGGCCGGCGATTTTGGTAGGCGTTATCTATCTCCTCTATTACCTTTCCATAGTGCAGGGGTACAACCTGACCAATTATACATGGCCGTTATTGGCCAAAATCAGAGGCCTCACTGAGGCGATCACCCCAAGCCCGGGGTTTATCGAGATCCCCCTGATCCGTTCCTTTGCCCTCTGGTTTGTGGACAGCATCAATGCCCTTTTGAACTATATCCCCATCTTTTTTATCCTCTTCGGCCTTATCGCCATCCTGGAGGGCAGCGGGTACATGCCACGCATGGCCTTCATGCTGGACCGGCTCTTCAGCCGGTTCGGACTTCACGGCCAGTCCACCCTCCCCATGGTCCTCGGCGGCATCTATGTGGGCGGGTGCGCGGTCCCTGGCGTCATGGCCTGTAAGGGCATACCGGATGAACGATCCAGGCTGGCCACGATCCTCATCATCCCCATGCTCAACTGCCTGGCCAAGGTCCCCCTCTACGTGCTTCTGATCAACATCTACTTTGCCGGACAGAAGGGACTGGCCATGTTTTTCATCTCCACCATCAGCCTGTTGTTGGTGCTTCCAGTGGCCAAACTACTCACCCTTACGGTCCTCAAAAAGAAGCCCACGGCCCCCTTTATCATGGAGATGCCGCCGTATCATATCCCCACCATCCGCGGTGTCCTGGGCCGGGCCGTGGAACGGGTCTGGCTCTTTGTCCGGAAGATCATTACCATCGTGGCCGCGGTGGCCGTGGTCATCTTTGTCCTGCTTCAGTTTCCGGGCCTCAGCAACGAGCGGATGGCCCTTTACAACGATAAAAAGGAAGCGGCAATTTCGTCGTTCTACAAAGAGATTGCGGACGTCCCCTTTGCCCAAGACCTCCAGGGCGAGCGCCTCATGGCCCTGGTCCTCTACTGGGACGAGTACAAGAACGCAAAAATGACGGCCCGGGGCAAAGAGGCCGTCGAGGCCGTGAACGTTGAATTTGAGAAGAAGGACCCGGCGTTTTTTAGGATGGTGAACCCGGGGAAGGACAAGACCGCCAAAAAGGTCAACCGGGCGTTCAAGGGCCTGGTCAAGGAGAGGCAGCAGCTTTTAAGGGAAATCAAGAAGGAAAAGATCGATGCCAGCTTTCTGGGGCGGATCGGAAGGGCCGTCGAGCCGGTCACCCAGTGGGCCGGGTTTAGCTGGCGCGTCAACGTAGCGCTTCTGAGCGCCTTCGCGGCCAAAGAAAGCAGTGTGGCCACCCTGGGCGCCCTGTACGACCAGGGGGAGACGGGGAACCAGTCTCTGGAACAGCGGATGGCCGAAGGCGAGGCAGGCTTTACGCCCCTTCACGCTCTGGCCCTCATGCTTTTCATGGTCCTCTATCCCCCCTGCATCGCCACGACCATTATGGTGAAGGTCCAGTCCGGGTCGTTCAAATGGATGCTCTTCTCCATGTTCTATCCCATGGCTTTAGGGCTGGTGGTCGCGATGGCGGTGTTTACCGGTGGAAAGGCACTGGGGCTTACGGGTTTTCAGGCCATGTTTGCATTCTATGGACTGGCCCTGACGGCGACTATCGGGATGGGCCTGATTAAGAATCGTGAAAACTTCTCGTAGAGGCCTGCAAGTCTGAGAAGGTACGCGAGTGAGAAGGTAAGAAGGTGAGAAGGTGAGAGGATGAGGTTGTATCCAGCATCCAGTATCCAGTGAGAAAGGAGGTGAATTCCATGAAGAAAAGAGCCTTTTTAATCGGCCTGACAGCGCTTTTTCTGCTCGCGGCCGGTCAGGCAATCGCCCACACCCCGATTTGCTCCTGCTATGACAACGGGGATGGCTCCATTACCTGCGAGGGTGGGTTTTCAGACGGCGCTTCGGCCGCGGGCGTGGAGATGTCAGTGGTGGACGCGGATGGAAAGGTCTTGATCAAGGGGAAGATGGATCAAGGGAGTGAGTTTAACTTCAAGAAACCCTCTGTCCCGTTCAAGGTTCGGTTCAACGCCGGACCGGGGCATGTGGTGGAGGTGGAGGGAAAGGATATTTCCGACTGATCTTTTCCCTCGCGCAGAGCAGGTTGGGAGCGGGGCGAATCCCTGAATACCCGCCCCGCTCCCTGGGCGTTCCCTTTGGTAAGGGGACAATAATCAGATTGACATGAATCCCAAGGAAAAATCAAGAAAGGAATCGCGACAATGAAAAAATGGATGGTAACCGCACTTGTTGGAATGGCCGCATTGGCCGTGCATATCCCGGCCTTCGCGCATTTTCAGATGATCTACACGCCGGAGTCGGCCCTCCAAAAAGGGGGCCCCATTGAGCTCAAACTGGTCTTTACCCACCCCTTTGAGGCCGGGCATACCATGGATATGGGAAGCCCGACCGCCTTCGGCGTCTTGCACAAAGAGAAAAAGGAGGACCTTCTCGGAAAAGTGAAGCCGATTGAGTTTTCAAGCCTCACCAATAAAGGCAAGGCCTTCGAGGCATCCTATAAACTCAAGGGCATGGGGGATTATGTCTTCTATCTCAGCCCCGCCCCTTACTGGGAGGGCTCTGAAAGCAAATATATTACCCAGCACACGAAAATGATTGTAAATGCGGCAGGGATACCCACGGATTGGGATGCAGAGGTCGGACTTCCGGCCGAGATCGTGCCGCTCGATAAGCCTTACGCCCTCTGGACCGGGAATGTCTTCAGGGGCATTGTCAAATTTGAGGGCAAATCTGTCCCCTTTGCAGAGGTCGAGGTGGAATATCTGAATCACGATGTGGAGGGAAATGCCGTTGTGAAGGCGGCCAAGGCAGAGGCCCCTCAAGATGCCTTTGTTACGCAAACCATCAAGGCGGATGCAAACGGTGTGTTCACCTATGCCATTCCCAGGGCCGGCTGGTGGGGCTTTGCGGCCTTGATGGAAGGGAGTAAGATCGACGGCAAAGACAGCGAGGTCGGCGGCGTGATCTGGGTCCAGGCCAGGGATATGAAATGATGTCTGAGGAATCAGAATGTGAGGCGCACCGATGTTGGATACGATCGTGGTTTTAGTGATCGCACTGCTGGCCGGCGGATACCTGTTCCGGCGATTCCGAGCAGCGGTAAAAGGGAAAAGGCCTCCCTGCGGGTGCGGCACCTGTGGAGGTACGTGCGGTTTCGACAGAGCGGATTGCAGGGCCTGCCGACCTTCGATGATTGGGGGAGGTGAACGGATTTCCGATAAATCCTGATAGGGTCGGCCCTGATGGCATCGGGGTGAATTACAACTGAAACGGCGCCGGTTTTGGAGATCGGCGCGGGTCTTACGGGTCCCGATCAAGGCGGGACAAGTGAAGGCGCAACAGGAGCCATGTAGGAGGGCGGGCCTGTCTGCGCCTTTTTGTTTGGCAAATGCATTTACAGATAGAGGGTCATCTCACCTCAGACACAAAGAAACAAACTTCTTGGTTTCAAGGGATGATCTCTGTGCCTCTGAGTGCTCTGTGAGAAATTCAATTTAAGGGGAGGAAAGAAGAACATGAAGATGTCAATCATGAAAAAATTGTGCCTGAACGGCCTTTCGGCGATTTGCGGGGTGCTATTTCTTACAGGACCCAGCGTCGCTTATGAGATCAACGACAAATTGTCCATCGGCGGCGTTGTCGCAGGGATCTATCAATATGACAGTCTATCGGATTCGCCGGGTTTTGACAGCACTGGAAGAGGACTTCTGGCCATTCAGCCCGAGGTCAGCTTCACCCCAACGGGGAGCGACGAGCTGTTTGCCAAATTCGGTTTCGGCGCGGGAAACGGCCTCATGGAGGAGGGCAAATCCCCCTTCAAACTGTCGCCATGGGGCGGCGACACTCAGGATGGCGTCAAGGACATCAACGGGAGGGGACGCGATTATCTGCTCACCGCCTGGTACAAACATACCTTTACATTCGGCGATGACCACACCCTGGGGCTCACAGGAGGGATCATCGACGCAACTGATTACCTGGATGAAAATGCCTTTGCCAATGATGAGTACACTCAGTTCATGAACTGCGCCCTCGTCAACGGCCCCCATTGCTTCCTGCCATCTTACGATCTTGGCGGCGCGGTGGAGTGGGAGATCGGGGGTTTTTCCATCAAAGGCGCGGCCATGGCCCTGGGGACCAATGGGGAGCAAGGGGAATTCGAAGAGCCCTACAACTTCTACGGTCTCCAGTTCGGTTATAGGCTGGACTTAGGACTGGGTGAAGGAAATTACCGCTTGCTTCTGGACACCACCAGCGACGATTTCAGCAATGTGGCCGGCACCAAAAAGGAACGGCTCAGTTCGGTTTCGATCTCCTTTGATCAGCAATTAGGGGATGTACTGGGTCTCTGGTTGCGGTTCGGCTGGCAGGAGGACGAGGCCGCTATTGATTATAAGGACAGCTATACCGGAGGGGTCAACATCAGCGGCAACCTGTGGGGCCGTGGCCAGGACAACATCGGGATCGGGTATGCCCATCTGAGGGGCGGCAATCTCGACGTTAACAATACGGATGTGTTCGAGGTCTACGGTCGGTTCGCCCTGAACGACATATTCGCCATCACCGGCGACGTCCAGTACATGAAGGATTCGTATAAAAACGGGGGTGATGACCCGAGCGCCTGGATCTTCGGACTCAGGGCCACGGCTGAATTTTAGGAAATTTTGATGATTTTAAGCTTGGCCTATAGAACTCTCTCCTCTTAGGCCCGAGAGGATGAGGCGCCTCGCCCCCGTGGCGATGCGCCCTCCCTCTCACAAACCGCGACAACGGGGAGACGAGTGTCGATTTTCATATTGATGACGAAAAATTTGTCCAGATGGGTGCCGTTGTTGCCGACCACGGTGTCTGGAATGATCCTTCAGACTACTACAGGACCGAGGCATACCGAAATCGGCCCAGTCACATAAAGCTACTGCTTTACAGGCTCATGATCAAAAGGGTCAACGCCAGAGTGGCACGCATGCGATCAAGATCTTGCATCAGGCATGAAGGTAATGATAATTACAAATAAGGCGTGGTTGCCCTTTTTGAAGAAATATTGTGCCGCGTTGCTGTTTGGGTAGC
>JAWOIH010000064.1:0-7872 GCA_046484725.1 Candidatus Desulfacyla sp.
CACCCGCTGAAGTCAAAGAGGAAGTGGTGGTCGTGAAAGAGGCGCCCAAGGAAACGGTGTCGGAAGTCGATGAAGCGCAACTGCCGCCAGAAATGGTAAGGAAAATCAACGAGTTTCAAAACGAAAACATCTATTTTGATTTCGACAAGTCCAACCTGAAACCCGATGCGCAGAGTGTTCTTAAGAGGAAGGCTGCGTTCCTTCAGGAGAACGCTTCTTATTATGTCCTGATCGGCGGCCATTGCGACAACAGGGGCACTGAAGAATACAACCTTGCTTTGGGCGAGAGGCGGGCTGCGTCTGCAAGAGACTTTCTCATCACCTTAGGCTTATCCGGCCAACGGATCAAAACGATCAGCTATGGGGAGTTGAGGCCTGCAGATCCCCGCAATAACGAAGCGGCGTGGGCCCTGAACAGAAGAGACGAGTTCAAGCTGTATAAATAACGGCGAAATCGGTCCGTTTTATTGCGGATTGGCACAACAAACGAGCCGACCTTGTTATCAATCTCGTCTGACGGGTTGCATCCGACCCGGCATGGGGGCCGGACCGGGTTTGCCGGGACGCCCTCATGCCAATGGGCCGGGGGCGCCTGAGAGACATTTCCCGAGCAACGGTCTGACGGTTTTGAATAATGGGGTTGGCTCCACTATTTATAGGGTGTCGGCAATGCGAATGTATCTTTCGAATCGATCTGTTGCGGGGCGAATGGCCCTGGTTATCTGTTTACTCCTTCTTGTTTCTTCCTGTGTGACCGATAAGGAGTTTTTGTATCTCAACGATCAGATCGTAGCCCTTAATAAACGGGTCGACGGACTTCAAGAGGTTTCAAAAGAGCTGGCGTCGGTCCGTGAACGACAGGCAACGGCAGATGCCGAACTCCATAAGATCAGGGAAGACATGCAGGCCGTCTCAGGACGGTTGGACGAAAACAACCGACTCGTCATGCGCGCCATTGAAAGAGATACCACGGCGCAGGACGATATGAGAACGACCGTTGCAAACCTGAGCGAGCGCATATCAAGGTTGGAGGCAGGGATACGGCGACTCTTCACCTACCTTAACCTCGAACCGGTTGCCGCTGCCCCGGCACCGGAGAGTGAAAAAAAACCTTTAATTGCGTCTGAACCTGCACCTGAGCCTCAGGTCCCGCAGCCCAGACAACCCGTCCCAGCTGTTGAAAAATCCGACGTCTCTTCGGAACAGCGGCTCTATGATGTGAGTCTTGCCCTTTATCGGGAAGAAAAATATGAGGAAGCGATTGCCGGGTTCAAGAATTTTGTTGAGAAATACCCCAAGTCGGATCTGGCCGATAACGCCCAGTTTTGGGTGGGCGAATCCTACATGAGCCTGAAGCAGTATGAGCAGGCGATCCTGGCCTTCCAGCGTGTCATAAAGGACTACCCTAACGGAAACAAGGTGCCGAATGCCACCCTGAGACAGGCCGTTGCATTTTATGAAATAAACGACAAGACCAGTTCTAAGCTGCTCCTCAAGAAGCTGATCAAGCAATTTCCCAAATCGACCGAAGCGAAAATTGCCGAGGCAAAACTCAACACGATGAAATAATTCCGGAGATCCTTATCCCTCGGGTGCTTTCAAGATAACATTGTTAAATGCCTTCATGATATCCGTTCGGCTGATCACGCCGACCAGTTTATCGGGCTGATCCCGGTCTACCACGGGAAGGATGGCAAATTCTCCGGCGGCAATCTTGGCAAGGGCCGAGAGCAGAGAATCCCGGCTTGTTACGCTGACAACGCGCCGGGTGGCGATATCGCCTGCGGTCAGCGTGTCGTCCCCCCGCTTGAACGCCGATTTCACGTCTGATAGGGAAAGAATTCCCTCAAGCCTGCCCGATGCGTTCACTACCGGAAAACTGTTGAATCCCCGATCGTAGATCAGGTCTTTGAGTTGAACGAGCCTTAGATCTACGCTGACCGGTTCAGGCGACGGATTCATGGCCTCTTTGACCGTGATTTCTCTTAACAGACGCACATCCCGATCGGAGGCCGTCCCCTCCACCCCGTGACCGGCCTTGATCTCCTGGACCTTTTGATTGTAAAACTGGATCATTTCCCGTCGATCCAGCATCCCGATGAGGACCTGGTGATCATCGTCTCTGACTACCGGCACCCGGTGAAGATTGCGGATGGTGCACTTTTTGAATACCTCATTGAGGTCTTCGGATGGAGTGGCGTAGATGATGCTGGGATTGGCCACGTCCTTCATCCGGACCAATTCCCCGATCTCCTTGTCAAAAATCACCCCCCGAATATCATTGATCGAGAATATCCCTGTCATCTTGTTGTCTTTGTTGACTACCGGAAAATAGTGCTGATCGCTCGAGCTGAAAATCTTTCGAAAATCACTCAGGGTCATATCTTCCGGGATCAATCGCACCTTCCTGAGTTGGTCGGTCATTTCCCTGACCCGGATGGCGGCAAGGATATCTACAAAGAAGTCTCCCTTGTGGGCGTTGGAATCTATTTTGGAGGGGACCTGGTTTTCGAAGATCGTCCACCTGCGGGAGAGCATGTACGAGAGTGAACAGACCAGAAGACCGGGCAGGAGAAGGTGGTAAGAATTGGTCATTTCGCTCACGAAGATGATGGTGGAGATGGGCGTATTGGAAACACCTGCAAAAAATCCTGCCATTCCCACCACCACGAAGGCGCCGGGATGGGTAACGATGCCCGGTATGATCTGGTGGAATATCCTCCCTACGGCCCCGCCCAATGCACCCCCGATCACAACGGATGGGCCGAAGACGCCCCCGCTCCCCCCGGAGCCTATGGAAAAGGCCGTGGTCAGGATCTTTCCAAACCCCAGCGTCAGGAGGAACAGGGTCGGGAGCTGATTATCCAGGGCAAGCTGGGCAAACCCATACCCGAAGGATAAGGTCTGAGGGAAAAAGAAGCCGACGGCCCCGGTCAGCAGGCCCCCAATGGCAGGTTTGATGTGGTTCGGGATCTTGGTTATGGAGTGGGCGATACGCTTTACGCCGTAAAAGGCCTTGACATAGAGGAATCCGGCCCCGGCCAATGCAAAGGCCAGTACGGTGTAAGGTCCCAATTCCAGAGGGTTTCGGAAGAGATAATCGTGGGTGTCGAACAGCGATCCCCACCCGAAAAAAAGGCAGAACACGCAGTATGCCACCACCGAGGAAATCCCGGCAGGGATGATCACCTCGGATTCGAACTCCGGGTCACGGTACAATACCTCGGCCGCGAACAGGGCCCCTGCCAGCGGGGCCCTGAAGATGCTTCCCACCCCCGCCCCCATGCCTGCCGCCATCATGATCCGGCGCTGTCGGTCGGAGAGCTTCAAGCGGGTGGCCAAAAAGGAGCCAAAACCGGACCCGATCTGGGCGATCGGGCCTTCACGGCCGCCCGATCCCCCGGAGGTCAGGGTAACTGCCGATGCGATGGTCTTGAGGATCGGAATCCTTCCCCGGATGAACCCGCCCTTGTTGTGGTACGCATCGATGGCCGCATCGGTGCCGTGGCCTTCCGCCTCAGGGGCGAAGGTATAGACGAGCCATCCGCTGACAATGCCTCCGAGGGCCGGGAGGAACAAGAGCATCCACCGATTGAAGGGGGTTTGGGTGGGCGTGAAGAGGTGACCCTCTCCGGCCGGGGCCGGGGGCCGGTAGCCGGCCAGTTGATCCATGAGGAAATGAGACCCCACCTGGCAGAGGAGCTGAAACACCACCGATCCCAGGCCAGCGATAAGTCCTATCAGGACAAAATAAAACGCCCACTTGCCGGCCGTGGAAAGCGTGACCGAGCCGGCTTTCAGTGCTTTCATTTCAGGCCACAGCCTGGCGCTCATCTTATGGATCATTTTTCTCTTGTAAGGGGCGAAGCAAAAAAATTGATGCATTTCCTCCCGAGTGCGATGCTGGCGTTGGTTATAATGGGCTCACAACAAATCGTCAAGTCCCAATCCCTTATTTGTCCCGGAAGCGGCCACAATGATTCAGCTTTAACTAACAACACCGCCTAAGTTTGGAACTACCCAAAATGTCTGGGATTGGAAAGGCGCAACCGTCAGCAAAGACCAGAGGTCAGCAGTCCGTTTTATTCATTCTTCACTCTCCAATTACAAGGGTCACGGCCTGCACCTTCTGCAGGGGGCATACCCCTCCCAGAAGGCCTCAAAGGATGACGGGAAACGAATACAATTTTTCTTAAAAATCCTCTTTGCAAACGGACAATCCGGTCGATGAAACCGGAACGAGTTGCTGTTTCCGATCCGGATTTCCCCGGTCTTTGAAAATCTCCTCCAGATACCGACCCCTTGGGTCATCGCCTTTCGCTGGCAGTCCACCAGCAGACCTCTGTACTTGAGGTTGGGGCGGATAGACATCACATGGGCGAGCCCCCTGCGGACCATGATCGCATTAACCATCTCTCCGTCGGGCAAAAAGAGATAGCACAGGCGTCTGCCGTGTGAATCGACCTTTTCCTGATCATACTCCAGTCTGGCGCGCCTTCCCTCCACCAGTTTCCGATTGACATCCCGGGCCTCTTCGGCCATAAAGTCACTCCTGCCCCCCTCGTGGTCGATTTCCGGCGTGTCGATTCCCAGATATCGGACCCGGATTCCGTTTTCCAGAAGAACCGTATCCCCGTCATAGACGCGCACCACCTGGTGATCGGCGAGGGCGGGTGATGGCGAAAAAAGGGCAGCCAGCAGGACCCACATGATCGACAGGGCACGTTTTCCAGGTGCCGGGATTCTTTCATGTTTTAAATTTCTCATAATAAAGCTTTAAAAATTGAAATATGACGATAATATGTAAAGGTAGTATTCTTTTGCTTAGTATTCATTATTAACAGGTTTTTTTATTGACTTTAGACTTTTCTGGTATTAATCTAACCGTCCAAGAGCTAATCCAATGGTGTGTGGATATGAGGACATCGGTCCGACAAATTGAGATAATAAGGAGTGTGCCATGCCAAAGATCATGACAACCAAGGAAATCGCAAAGTACTTAAAATTGCATGAAATCACCATCTGCAAATATGCAGCGGAAGGGAAAATTCCGGCTATCCGAATCGGCAGGGTCTGGCGGTTCGATAAGGATGCCATCGACAGATGGATCAGCGGCGAGCAGAAGAGCTGAGGCTTGCCTGTCGCTGAAAATGCCATGAGCCTTTTCAAGTTATGCATAAAGGAGATAGGGTCTTCTCCATCGGATATAGGATTCGAGGTCCGGCAGCCAGCTTTCCCTTATCAATGAGAGGGGCTCGCCGGACTCGAGGCCGCGCCGCAGAGATACACTGCCCATGATCATATCAATGGGCTTTTTTTTGAATTCATATTCATAGGGGGCGGGCTTCCATTCAAACTCGCGTGGATGGATCTCCATAACGGCCTTCAACAAAGAGAGAGAGGTGTAGTAGGGCTGGTAGACGTTGAGATCCAGGACATGTATCATAAATCCACGGCAGAGGCTGCCCGACCATTTGTGGAAGGTGGGACGGAACAGATACTCCTGGAGACAACAGCCCGCAAGGGCTTCCGGGGGGAGGCGTTGTCGGATCGCCGCCATATTCAGATAGGGGGCGCCGAAGATCTCAAAGGGACGGCAGGTCCCCCTCCCTTCGGAAAGATGGGTCCCTTCCCAGATCACCTGGCCCGGATAGACGCATGCGGTATCCGGACACGGCATGTTGGGAGAGGGCATCACCCACCGGAGCCCGGTATCCTTCCACAACATCCGCCGGTGCCAGCCCTGCATCGGGAGGACCGTCAGATCGCAATCCAGCGCAAACGCATGGTTGAAGACAAGGGCCATCTCTCCCATGGTCAGGCCGTGGCGCATGGGGAGACGATACGGTCCGACAAATGAATAGAGTTCCGGCTCAAGGAGGTTCCCCTCCACCATATCTCCCCCCAACGGATTGGGGCGGTCCAGGACAACGACCCGTTTTCCGTACCTTGCCGCTGCCTTCAGACAGTTGAGGAGGGTGGAGGCAAAGGTGTAGATCCTCGCTCCCACATCCTGAAGGTCTATGATCAGGGTATCCAGCAGGTCAAACATGGCCGAGGTGGGGTCCCTCGATTCGGCATACAGGCTGAACACCGGGATCTTGAGCGTCTCCTCGCGGGAATGGGGGGTCTCCACCATATTGTCCTGGTCTTCGCCGCCATAGCCGTGCTGGGGTCCGAAAAGGGCCTTGAGTTGACCTGGAAACAGGTGCGAGATAACATCTCTTGCACTCGTCAGGCGACCATCCACGGAGGCCTGATTGGCAAGGAGGCCCAGTCGTTCACCCTTCAGCGGTTTCCACTGTCCCGCACCTACGCGGTCGAGCCCGGTAAGGACAGGGTTCATTTTGAACAAATCCTCCACTATAATAATAGCGTTGTCTCATGGCCTCTGTACGGGTACGGAGGCATCTTAGGGCAACCAGGATCCCTTTTCAAGATGATTCGGACGGTTTCTATCAACCCCACGGCACTCGGATTTAAGACAGGGGAGACCCTCGCCATCCGGCCCCGGCCATGCAACATCCGGAATTCAACATCTAAAATCCAGACTGCATTTTTTCTCTTTCTCCTGTGCACCCTCGTGCTTTACGGAGGGCCGCTGTGCGCGCAGGAGCTGTATGTCCTTGAAGGAAATGGCATCCGGCTCCTGTTTGAGCCCCCTCACGAACCGGCTGCAAGGGAACTGGTCCATATATACCCCATGCTTCGGGATGAATTGAAAAGGACGTTTGGATGGGACCTGACCCTGACCCCGTCCGTACGCCTCATCCGGGACGGCAGGCGGTTCCAGCAGTGGGTCGAGAGCCCCCTCACGGTTGCCTTTGCGCTCCCTCGAGATGACCTCATCGTAATTGATTATTCCAGGATGAAGGTCCATCCCTTCAGCCTTAGAAATACCTTCAAGCATGAGCTCTGCCACCTCTTGCTTCACCAGCATATTCAAGGCGACCTTCTCCCCCGGTGGCTCGACGAGGGGGTTGCCCAGTGGGCCAGCGACGGCGCAGGCGACATCCTCCTGGACCAGAAACGCTCCGTGTTGAACCGGGTCGCACTGAGGGGACGCTTTATTCCCCTCAATTCACTGACCGGAGGGTTCCCCCGGGATGACCAGGACCTGATGTTGGCCTATGAGGAGAGCAAGAGCTTTATCGACCACCTCATTGGGATATCCGGTGTCGAGGGACTGCTGAAGGTCCTAAACGAAATGAAACAGGGCAACGAGGTGGAAGATGCTGTTCTAAAGGCATACGCCGTATCCCTGGACGACCTGGAAAGAGGGTGGCAGCGTTCCCTCAGAAACAGGATCACCTGGTTTGCGTATCTGAGTTATCATCTTTACGACATCCTCTTCGTCCTTGCTGCGATGATGAGTATTTACGGATTCATCAGAATCATGATAAGAAAACGGCGTCGCATGAAGGAGGAGATGGAAATAGAGGAATTAAAGAATTGAGGAATTGTGAATTGAGGAATCCCTGGATCCCTATATTCCTAAATTTCTGATTCCCTGAATCAATCTGAAAGGAGTTACCACTTATGGAATTTCCGTATCTGTTTTCACCCATCACCGTCAACGCCATGACGCTCAAAAACCGGATGGTCATGACCGCCATGCACCTGGGATACACCCCGGAAGGGACGGTCACCGACCGCCTCATCGACTTCTATGCTGCGAGGGCACGCGGAGGCGTGGGGCTCATCATCGTGGGCGGGTGTCCCATCGATGAATACGGCGGCCTGCCCAGCATGATCGGCATTTATGACGATCATGCTCAAGGGTGCGGGGCTAGAGGTGGTGGATCTTGGCCACGACGTGCCTCCGGAGAGGATGGTGCAGGCGGCCCTGGAGCAGGGTGCGCCGGTCATCGG
>JAWOIH010000170.1:0-11744 GCA_046484725.1 Candidatus Desulfacyla sp.
GTGAGGATAATGAGAATGATGAGAAATCTGAAGAGACAGAAATTCGCCAATAAACTTAGTATGTTACAGCCTGTTTTGATTAAAAGCTCCCCTCATTTGGGAGCAGGGTGTCGGAGGTTCAAATCCTCTCGCCCCGACCAGTAAAAGCAAGATATTTGCCTCCCTTCCCAATTCTCCATGGTGTCTCTCACGATTTCTCGAAATTCCTCTTGACACGCCGGTAGTGTTCGACTATATAGAACACTGTTTGCTGCGAAAGGAAGGTATGGAAAAGGGATTTGGCGACATACTGAGGGATCTCAGGCTGGAGACGGGTGTGGGGCTCAGGGAACTGGCCCGGATGATCAATACGTCGCCCGGGTACTTGAGCGATGTGGAAAACGGTCGGGCAGCCCCTCCCTCCGAAAAGGTCATTGTGGATATGGCACGGGCCTTGAACATGGATAAACAGCGGCTGCTGGCGGCTGCTAGAAAGGTCGATCCCGAGTTGTCTCAATACGTGGCGCAACAACCCCGAGTTGCCGACTTTTTGAGAACCGCCAAAGAGAGGGGCTACGGAGAAGACGACTGGTCCAGGCTCTCGCAGTTGGCTGAGATCGCAAAGCTCGGGAAAGGGGAGGGCGAAAAATGAGGGTTCCATGGCTGGCTAAACAGAAGATTGCTGAAGCGGCTTCAGGGCTTATCGCTGATTATGAGGCCATCGCCGGATATCCGATCACGCCTCCGATTCCGGTAGAGGATATGATTGAAAGATCGCTCGGACTCACGCTCGCCTTTGAAGATCTGGAAACCATACTGGGGTCAAAGGGCGTGCTTGGCGCCACCTATGTGGGGGCCAAGCTCATCTGCATCAACGAGCGGCTCCTGGAACAGGGCCCGGAGGGGAGGTTGATCTTTACCTGTGCCCATGAGGTCGGTCACTGGATCCTGCATCGGCGCTATGCCGAGGTAGCGACGAGACAGGCCGTTGATGGGGACGTCATTGTATGCCGCACAGGGAACGCCAGAGAACGGATTGAATGGCAGGCCGATTACTTTGCGGGGTGCCTCCTGATGCCGGAGGAAGCGGTTGTGAGCGCATTTCATGCTGCCTTTGAAAGGGATGCCCTTGTACTGCACAACACGAAAAGCACCATTGGGCCGCCAGGCCTGTTTGTCGATCCCTGCGTTGAAAACTGGACCCGTATGGCGGCCATGATGTGTGAAGCAGGCGGATTCACGAATGTTTCAATGCACGCCATGATCATCCGGCTGCAGGAGCTGGGCCTCCTGATCAACCGGACGGATGCGCCGGTCGGGTGGCAGGAATCCGCTACGGTTTGCTAACTTCGTTCTTGCCTATTTTTTTTGTTGGAGTTGTTCTGGCCAATCGAACATGGGAGACCATCAGGGGACGATGAAACGATTCAGGAAATCACGGAGGAAATGGGCGAGCCCGAATTCCCCGAGCTCCAAGGCCTGATTAAGCGAGAACTGCCAATAGACGCGGGCGATGAAGCAGAGGCCTGATTGTCAACCGCTTGGAAAGGGCCATGACAGGAGAGAAAGCGATTATCGAGAAGGCAGTGACACCGTTGCAAGGCTCGTCTGGTTTAGGGCGAATTGATCTTGTTCAGGAGGCGGCCCGATCACGTTCCTCCCGGCGGAGCTCGCGTCGAAGGTACTTTCCAACCTTGGATTTGGGGAGCATATCTCGAAACTCGATGTATTCAGGCACCTTGTAGGCCGTTAGTCGCGATTTGCACCACCGGATCAGCTCGTTTCCGGTGATCCCCTGCACATCCTGTTTCAGCACGACAAAGGCCTTGATGCGTTCGCCCACCTTTCGGTCCGGAACGCCCACCACACAAGCGGCGATGGCCGCGGGATGATCCTTGATGGCCGCCTCGATCTCTGATGCGGAAATGCGATATCCTTTGTGTTTGATCATATCTGCGGTTCGATCCACAAAATAGAGATTTCCGTGATCATCCGTACGGACCAGGTCGCCGGTCCTGTACCAGCGCTTCTCATCCATTTCCACAAAGCATTCCCGTGTTTCCTCTTCCTTATTCCAGTAGGCGTCGATCATGAGCCGTGAACTGACAATCAATTCGCCTGTTTCTCCTCCGGGCATCAGATCGAGAGTTTCAGGATCCACGATGCGGATCTCCTTTTCAGGCATGAGGGTGCCTATGGAGTCGAGGGGCGGATCCCCGACGACTTGCACCATGGTCACGCCACCGCAGGTCTCGGTCGCCCCATATCCCTGATAGATGCGCGTACCGAAATGGTCCATCCACCTTTTGAGGACCTCCTGCGGCAATACGTCCCCGCCCGTAAAACAGTATTTGAGGGAGGAGAGATCATAGAAATTTCTTCGATCATGCTCCAGAATCATCCGGTAAAGGGTGGGGACCCCGAAGAGGGTCTTGGCCTTGTAGCGTTGGACATACAGCATGAGCGCATCCAGGTTCACACGGGGCAGGATGATCACAGTGGAACCGGTCAGGCATATGGGGCCGAGACCGAAGAGCTGTCCCAAGACGTGGAATAGAGGAGCGCCTTGTACGATCACATTCTGATCCAGGGGCACCAACGGCGCCGAGACCTTTAATTGTGCCAGAAACGAGTCCTTATATACAGAGTGGCGAAGCGGAACGCCCTTGGGAAATTTGGTTGTTCCACCGGTGTAGAGAATCTCCAGGATTTCGTCAGGTCCGCAGTCCGCCTTGGGCGCGGCGGCATCGGACTTGGGATTCAGGAGACTTCTAAACCGGACAATGCCCTGATCGTTTACCTTGCCGTCCGGTATGCGATCGAACCCGTGCGCAATAAGCAGTTTCCACCAGGGGAGCATATCTCCGATATTGGAGACAACCACCAGATCCAGGACCCCCTTTTCTTTCAGCTTCTTGGTGTACCCGAAATTGGTGTCTGCGGAGAGAATGCCTATTGCACCGGAATCTGTGGCAATATATTCAAGGTCATGAAAGGTGTAAATGGGGCTCACGGGCACAGGAACAGCGCCAATCCGTTGAAGCGCAAGCCAGCAGACCACCCATTGCGGACAATTCTGCGTATAAAGGATAAATTTATCCTGTTTTCTAACTCCCATCCGGAATAAGGACGCCGATGCCTTTTCCGCCGCCTTCTTGAGAAACCGGTATGAGTATCGCTCTCCCAAAAAGATGAGGGCGGTCTTGTCTCCGGCCCTTGCAGCCGTTTCTTCGAACGTGTCGTAAATGGAACTACTCTGATTCATCATCCAACCCAAAATAGGCGCTTCTCACGTCGGGATTGTTAAACAGGACCTGGTTCTCTCCTTCAAACGAGAGCATCCCATTTTCCAGGATGTAGCCCCTGTGGATAATGGGGATAAGGGGCCGGGCGAACTGCTCGGAGACCACGATGGTCACGCCAGCTTCCTTGTTGATCTTTTCGATGGAATTCACAAGAGCCAGTTGAACCATAGGACTCAGTCCCAGAAGCGGCTCATCGAGGAGAAGGATCTTTGGATTGGACATCATAGCGATCCCCACGGCCAGCATCTGCTGTTCGCCCCCGCTCATGAGTCCTGCGCGCCTTCTTCGCATTTCAACCAGTTTGGGGAACATGGCATACACCGATTCAATGGCGGGTTTGATCTCAGACCGCTTTCTGAGATAGGCGGATATTCTGAGGTTCTCTTCAGTCGTGCTCTCCTTGAAAACCGGGTGCCGTTCTCGACAGAGCGCAATCCCCTTTTTCACCCGGAGATCCGGCCATAGATCGGTGATGTCCTCTCCTTCAAATAGAATTTCCCCGAAGATGGTGATACGAGTGCCTCCTCTTCGCTGCTCTTTTGCCTTGGTGTCCAGGATGAGACCGGAAATCGTATTCATGAGGGTGCTTTTGCCCGCGCTGTTGGGCCCGATGACGCCAACGATTTCCCCGGCGTCCACCCGAATGGACAGCTCGTTCACCGCAATGGCGTTTTCGAAAAAGACAGTCAATTTATTTACTTGCATCATCGCTTGAGTTCCACGCCCAGATAGGCCTTTTGAACGGCCGGGTCTTTCATGATGGCGCGGCTGGCGCCTTCAGCAATCACGGATCCCTGGTCCATCACCAGGATTCGGTCCGCAATGCGGAACAACTCCCTCAATCGATGCTCGATCATAATGATGGTCTTTCCGGCAGACATAAGCTTTTGTATGAGTGGGGTGATGCTGGCCACCTCGGCCAGGCTGAGTCCGGAGTAGAGTTCGTCAAAAATGATGAGATCGCTTTGGAGGGCCAGGACCCTGGCCATCTCCAGCCGTTTGAGATAGCCGTGGGGCAAGACGCTGGCGACCTGAAACGGGATGCTCGAATCCCGTTCGAAGCCGATATCTTCCAGGATATCGAGCGCCACCGAATCCTTGTCCCCGTAGTGCTCGCCCATGCGCCTGATTTTAGGGGAAGACAGGGGGATCACCAGGTTCTTATAGGCCGGCAGTTGGTAAAAGGGCTTCACCATCTGGAAGGTTCTTCCAATCCCCAGGTTGGCGATCTTGGAGGGTCTCAAACCGGTTATCCCCTGTCCCCGATAGAATACCCCGCCTGAAGAAGGCCTCAGAAACCCTGTGATCACGTTCACCAAGGTGGTTTTTCCGCAGCCGTTGGGTCCGATAATTCCCAGGAGATTTCCCTCTTCCAGGGTAAAGCCGATCCCATTGAGCGCCCTGATGCCGCCGAAGTTCTTAACAATTTTTTCAACTCTGAGGCATTCCATTGTTTTCTTTACACCCATCTCTCGGTCTGTTCGTATTTTCGTTTCAAAAATGGAAAAATGCCCTCGGGAAGACCGGCGATGAATATGACGAGCAGGGCGGAATAGATGACGATTCGGAAAGTCCCGAGGCTCCGCAATGCCTCTGACAGCGGTCCAAGGATCACGGCCCCTAAGAGGGGACCGGCCAGTGTCCCAATGCCCCCCAACACGCAGGAGGCAATGGGAAATATGGAAAGGTCCAGGGCAAATGCGGAAAGACCCACGCTCATGTAATAGTGGGTCATAAAGGCGCCGCAAAAGGCGCAGAGGGCGCTTCCGATATAGATGGCCTTGACCTTGAACCAGAGCGTATTGAGCCCGGATGCCTCCACGGCCCGGTCATTGTCCTTGAGGGCCAGAAAAATCATGCCGTTGTCCGAGGAAAGGAGTCGTCTAAGACCGAACAAGGCGGCAAAAAGGGCCAGGACGCTCAAGGAGATATTGAATGAGAGCCCCGGCAGGGAGCTCAATCCGCTCATCCCCTCGGTTCCCCCCATTATTTTGGTGGCCTCTATGATGCGCATGAGCATGAGAGGGATGATAAGGGTCACCATCGAAAAATACATGCCCCTTAGCCGAAGGGCCGGAAAAATCAGCATGGCGGAAACAGCGCCCCCGAGCAAGGTGGCCAGGGGAATCGTCACATAAATGGGCATTCCCAGATAATGGTTCAGGCTTCCGGATATATAGGCGCCGACGGCAAAGAAAAGGGCCTGACCAAGGGAAATCAGGCCGCAGGATGCCAGGAAGTCCCAGCTTATGGCCATGATCGCCATGATGCAGGTGATGACCAGCACCTTTTTCCAATAGAGCGGAACAAAAAAGATCGCGATCAGCAAGATAAGGATGGGTAAGGCCCTGGGAAGAACTAGATAAACGATTTCCCGGAAAGAGGATACGCAATAGATATCGTCTGTAACGGCCTTGATAGGGCGATCGATCCGCTCCCTGCGTCGTTTTTCTTTCATATCCGTTCTTCCAGTTCCTTGTGCTTTCCGAATAGCCCGGAGGGTTTAATGAGGAGAATCACCAGCATACACAGCAAAGGCACCACCATGGACAGGGAGGATGAGATGTACATGGAGGTCAGGACCTCGGCATATCCAAGAATGAAGGCGGCGGCCAGAACCCCGAAGGTGCTTTCAAGACCTCCGATGATGCACACGGCCAGCGACTTTAGGAGGATGTCGTAGCCATCATCCACAGAGATGGTGCCCAAAGGGAGTATCAGTATGGCCGCCAGGGAAACCAGCATGGACCCAACCATGAGGCTGAGCATGGAGATCCTGTCGGGATTGATCCCGACCGTAAGAGCGGTATGGTCGTCCTGAGCAACTCCCCTGAAGGCCAGACCCAACCTCGTGTGATGGACGAAAAGGTAGATGATTCCCATCAGAAACAGTCCTGCCCCTACGATGATCAAACGCTGTATCCCGACGTACGTTCCCAGGATGGACACGGAGCCGGGCACAAAGGTCGGGAGCCGATATTGAAACCCCATGATGCCCATGCTCCTCATGAGTTCCAGAATGATCAGGCCTACTGCAAACGTTGAGATGACTTCAGCCAGTTCGAGACCCCTCAGCCGTACAAGGAGGAAACGATACATTGCGGCGCCCAAGATTCCGACAATAATCACCGCGGCAATCACGGAAACCACATAGGGGAGGCCGGCCTTTCGAAGAAAAAACCAGGTGAGGAGGCCGCCCAGGACATAGAATGAGCCATGGGCGAAATTGGCCACCCGGCTGATGCCGAATGTCATGCTGAAACCAAGGGCGATGAGCGCCAGAATGATGGAGTTGATGAACCCGTAAACCAGCATGGCCTGATCCTTGTTGAGGGGTCTCTCGCCTGTTAGACTTCTACTTCATACCCAACCAGAAAGGGTATGGTGGCTCCCATCCGTTTCTCCGGTGAAAACCGGAAGCCAGTGTTTTCAATCTGTTCCGGATGCCGGATCAGGTCCGGCATGACGGTATGGACTGTTTGTGGATGGGTATTACTTCATCCATTTGGGTTTATCAATGGGACCTTCAGCAACACTGTCCGGGAACACCGGTACACGCTTGCCGTTTTTCCATTGATAGATGACCAGAATCGCGTTTTCATCCGGATTTTCACCGAAAATGATTTCATGATCCTTGAACCGGATCCGGCCGATGCTCCCGATGTAATCCGCCTCTTCAATGGCCTTGATGAGCTTATCCGGATCCAGACTATTTGCCTTCTCTATGGCACCGGCCATGACGAAAACCGAATCGTAGGCCTCCGAGGGCATGTGGCCTGCCTGGAGTTCCTGACCCCACCGCTTCTTATAGGCATTAAAAAAATTCGTGGCCGGAGGGTATTTGGCAAGGGGGACGTTGCCGGCCTGGAATGCGATATTCACCACGCCTTCGACTACATCGTCGCCAAAGGTCTCTGCAGCCTTTGAACCCATCAGCGGTGAAATGAACCCCACCGGGATGGCAGGAACCCGCATGTCTTTCCATTGCAGGGCGAGGGTGCCGCTGGATGCCATGTCAAAGATGGGCATGATCACCTGTGCCCCTGCTTTTTGCGCCTTCAGCAGAGAAGAGCTGAAGTCGCTGGCGCCCGTGGGGTATGCATCCATCCCGGCCACCTGCCAGCCGTTCTTTTCAAACCAGCCCTTCATCCCCTTGCCGATGGCACTTGCCCACAGGACATCCTGGACCACAATATAAACGTTGTTGAACCCGTAATCCTTGTTCAATTTTGACATGGTCTTCATCAGATAACCCACCACGTACTTGGCATTCAGCATTCGAAAGCAGTATTTGTATTTCTCAGGGTCTGTGTTGT
Organism: Candidatus Desulfacyla sp.; assembly: GCA_046484725.1. GTDB lineage: Bacteria > Desulfobacterota > DSM-4660 > Desulfatiglandales > Desulfatiglandaceae > AUK324. Next base: position 7,601 of record JAWOIH010000170.1, read on the forward strand.
ACTTTTCGATGAATTTAGGGGTCATCGCCACATTGATGCTGACCATCTTGTAATTTGCGTAGAGATCCATGGCCGCCAGCAGGACCTCGGATCGGAAAGGCCCCAGGACCACGGCGTCCGGCTTCTTCTCAAGAAACAGCTTTTCGATGGCAAGGAGGGCATCCGATATGGGAACCCCGGGTTCTCCTCCCCGCGTATCGATGGAAGCGATCTTCAATGGACGATGGGCGCCTTCCAGCTTGATTCCTCCCTTGGCGTTGATCTCTTCGGCAGCCATGATAATGGCATTCAGCGCCTCGGAAGATTCCAGGGTCTTGAGAGAACTGGGGACCCCGATGACAATAGGATCCTCTGCTGAAAATGACATGACTGGAGACAGCGCCAGGAACCCGAACAACAAAACCGCGACCGTAAAAGACATTCGACTGCGCATGCTCACCCTCCTCTTCTCATTGTTGATGTTCATTGATCCTTACCTTTAAAATAAATGGCTATGAATTCCAACGGCTCAAGGGCCAACACGGAGTGAGAGACCCTGCCATCAAAATAGACCAGATCACCGGCCCTTAGTTCTTGTTCTGACTCTCCATAGCAAAAAGTGCAGAGCCCCCGGAGGATATAGGCCAGTTCATACCCCGGCGTCTCGTGCCGTCCCACGATTTCGCCAGGTCCCCCCGTACCCAAGCTCATTGAAAAATTATCGTCAACCACGCCCCTGGGAAGGAGAAGCTTAAGTGCCAATTTATTTGAATCAATTTCCGGCTGTTCCTTGCTGCGGATAATGCGGCAGAGGGGTCGATCCTGTTCCAGAAGGCTGGTAATGGAATGGCCGAGGTGGTGTGCAATGTCAGAGAGAAGAACCACGGAGGGGCTCACCTTTCCTGTCTCCACCCGATAGATGGTTGTATAATTGACCCCGACCAGATCGGCGAGCTGCCTCATGGTCAACCCCAGTTCCTTGCGTACTTCTCGGATTTTCCGTCCGAGTATTTTCTGATCCGGACGAGACATAAAACGCCGTTTATTCTATTTTTACAACTATGTCAATGTAAATATTGTAATTATGCAAAAAATAGTTGATAAAGAAGGTAGGGGATCTTTTGCAGTTCAAATAAGGGGAAACGGATGCGGCTCCTTATCCTCCCTCAAGCGGTGGAAAAAAGACCAATTCGTCACCGGGCTCAAGAACGTGATTCATCTCGCATTGACGGCCGTTGACCATGGTGATTTTTTCAACCCGGACCGGCACATGGAGCATGCTCAAGACAGTTCCAACCGTTGAATCATCCGGGACCTCCATCTTCCCGCCATCGGGTAGATGTTTTGCAAATCGTTTCATGGTGGCGTAGCCGTTTACCCTGATGCGCACGGATTGCTCCCTCCCCCTGCCTTTCTCCAACTCGTCATAATCCTTTATATCATATTTAAATTGCAAAGGAAAAAAATATATGGTAGGGTTGGGAACAGACTAGGGTAAGCTGATCTCTCGTGTATTTTTGAAGGAAGGAGGTCCAAAACGATATGGGGTATATGGGTCAAATCCTCCGCGTTGACCTGAGCACACACGCGGTTCATTATGAGCCCCTCAACAGGGAATGGGCAGCCGATTTTATCGGGGGAAGGGGTCTGGGGATGCGATATCTCCTGGAGGAAGTGGATCCCCGATGCGATCCTCTTTCTTCAGAAAATAAGCTGATCATGATGACGGGTCCCCTCACCGGCACCTCCGCCCCCACCGGCGCCCGATACATGGTCATGACCAAGTCTCCGCTGACCGGGGCGGTGACCTGCTCCAATTCAGGCGGGCAGTTCCCTGCAGCGCTCAAGCGGGCCGGCATCGACGGGATTATTTTTGAAGGATGTTCCACAACGCCGGTCTATCTTCATGTTACCGGCGAAGGCGCTCAACTGAAGGGCGCGGAACACCTCTGGGGCAAGGACACCCATGAGACGACCGATCTTCTGATAGAAGAGACAGGTAAAGAGGCAAAAGTGGCGTGTATCGGGCCGGCAGGTGAAAACGGCGTGTTGTTTGCCGCTATCATGAATGACAAGGACCGGGCCGCGGGGAGATCCGGCGTGGGGACGGTCATGGGGGCAAAGGGGCTGAAGGCCGTAGTGGCGGAAGGCGATCTCAAGGTCCCTCTTCATGATGAGGCTGCCTTCAGAAAGATCGTAAAAGAGCTGCTGGTCCGCTTTAAGGATGCCCTTAAGGGTCAGCCCCCGCCCCTTCGAACCTATGGCACCGCTATTACCGTCATCGCAACGCAGACCGCAGGGGTCTTTCCCACACGGAACTTTCAACAGGGGACCTTTGAGGGATGGGAGAAGATCAGCGGTGAGGCCCTGACCGAACGGTTCCTTGTAAGGCCGAGTGCCTGTTTCAGCTGCCCCATCGCCTGCGGCCGGGTCACCCGTATTACAGATGGCCCGTTTCAGGGAGAAGGGGAGGGCCCGGAATACGAAACCATCTATTCCCTCGGGAGCAACTGCGGGATTGAGGATCTGGCAGCCCTTACCAAAGCCAATTATATCTGCAATGAAATGGGGATGGACACCATCAGCATGGGTTCCACCATCGCCTGCGCCATGGAAATGTATGAAAAGGGGATTCTGAAGGAGTCCGAAATCGGCCGTCCGCTTCCCTTTGGGGATGGAGAAGGCCTGGTGGAGATGTGCCGGAAGACAGCAGCCAGAGAAGGGTTCGGGGACCGGCTGGCCATGGGAAGCCTCAGACTGGCCCGGGCGTACGGCTGTCCGGAGCTGGCTATCGTCTCAAAAGGACAGGAATTCGCCGGTTACGATCCCAGGGGGGAAAAAGGGATGGGGCTTGCCTATGCCACCTCCAGTATCGGGGCCAGCCATATGCGGGGCGATTCCGCCTATATAGAGCTTTTGGGGGTCCCGAAACTCATTGATCCCCTCACGTGGAAGGATAAGATACAGATCGTCAAAGACTGGCAGGATGTGTTTGCCGCAATCGATTCCGCAGGCCTTTGCGTCTTTTTTTCCATCCGGAACCTGGTGACGCCCACCGAAGACATTCGACCGGAGGGTATCGCACGGCTCCTCAACGCCGCAGTCGGAACGCACTATGACAAGGATTCTCTCGCCAGGGCAGGGGAGCGGGTCATTCATCTGGAGCGGCTTTTTCTTACCAGGGCCGGATTTGATTCTAAAGACGATTCCCTGCCGGAACGGATCACCCGGGAACCACTTCCGGACGGACCGGGAAAGGGACATGTGTGTGAGTTGGACAAGATGCTTCCCATATACTACAGACTCCGTGGCTGGCATCCTGACGGCTCCCCCGACCCGCAGATCCTCCAGGCCTTGGGAATTGATCAGGTTTGAGCCTTCCTACAAACCAAGAATAGAGACTCAGGATAAGAATATATGAACAAGCTGATTATTACGGTGGCGCCCACTGGGTCACTCCCCACAAAGGAGATGACGCCCCATGTGCCCATCACGCCTGAAGAGATCGTTGAGACCGGGATCCGCTGTGAGTCGGTCGGGGCCTCCATGATACACGTTCACGCCAGGAACCCCCGGGACGGGAGCGCATCCAGCCAATACGCCATTTTTGAAGAAATTTACCATGGTCTGAGGGAAAAGACGAACCTCATCATCCAGATATCGACCGGGGGCCGCGCGGGAACGGCCTATGAACAGCGGTGCGAACGGCTCAGGTTGAAACCCGAGATGGCGAGTCTCACCACCGGATCGGTCAATTTCCCCAACTCGGTCTATGAAAACAGCCCTGAGCTGATCAAGGCCCTGGCAAGGGATATGTTCGAACTGGGGATAAAGCCTGAAATCGAGGTTTTTGATTTGGGCATGATCAACAATGGGATCCTGTTGGCCCGGGAGGGCCTTCTGATTCCTCCACTCCATTTCGACTTTGTCATGGGCCTCAAAGGCGCCATCCCGGCGACCATCGATCATCTGGTACATCTCAAGAACAGCATCCCCTCCGATGCCACCTGGACCGTTGCGGGTGTAGGGCCTGCCCAACTTCCCATGAATCTGCATGCCGTAATAATGGGGGGTCATGTAAGGGTGGGCCTGGAAGACAATATCTACTACACAAAGGGTCAGCTGGCCACCAACGAGGCCCTGGTGGAACGGATGGTGCGTTTGA
>JAWOIH010000213.1:0-8074 GCA_046484725.1 Candidatus Desulfacyla sp.
CCACATCCAGCTCATATTTTGAGATCGCCTTGACGCTGTAGAGGGTCTCTTTTCGCTTGTAATTCTCCATGGCCAGATTCTGCTGAGCCTCTGCCTGGGCGATCTGGGCCCGGGCCACCGCCACCTGTTGTTTAGACTCCACCAGGCCCGATCCTGCCACCTTCAACTCCTCGACGTGCTGCCGTTTATCCACAGAGGCCAGCAGTTCGCCGAGCGGCTGGCCCGGCTGGGGTCCCCTGACCCGGTCCCCTTCGCCGAGGGGGCGCCCGTCCTTGTCCGTTTTGACATAGGTTACCTTGCCCGGGTGTTCAAAGGTCAGAAATTCACGCCGAGTGGCCCTGGCCGTGCCTTCACCGAAGACCAAGGCGTGAATCGGCCCTCGTACGGTCCGTATGCAGCGAACACCCAGAGGTTGATACGCCGTGCTCCTGAGACCGGATTTTTCTTCCGCCCTTTGCATAACGCGGTGTATGGCAATCGCACTGATCGCAATGATCAACAGCAACAACAGTACAAGAAACAAGGCCTTACGTCTAAACGGGCTGTTCATCTCAAAACCCTTTCTCGCCTAAATCTCACCCGGAGGATCTCATTCCTTCTGATCACGTTTAAAATTACCATAGCCCCATCCATTATATCAAATTATTTATGTAGATGCAGAGCGACTTTTTCCTTTCAGATATCTGTCACGTTACAAATTTGCTTTTACATGAACTTAGGGATTCAGCAATTCAAAAATTGCATATTATCAGACCGTTAACCATGGAAGCAATCACTCGAATGACGATATATATGACTTTTCGCAGCATCATCCATAATGGTATCGGTCAAATGCGGGTTTGGGTAGGCCACTCTAAGAAGATCAAATACTTCTCCAATCCCTTTGTAGCCGCAGGCAGGCCCATGAAACGCCTTAATGTTTACATTGACATCTGCCATGCTCTGTTTTAATGAATATCCAACGTTTAAAAAGGAATATGGAGGGGAAAACATGAAACTCAAAAATTGGCTGATTTCCGGATGTCTGCTTTTCGCCGTTTCGGTGTTTTTGTTTCCCGGATCCGGGCTGGCCGGAGGGAAAAAGGTCTACACCCTGGATGAGGCTGTAAAGGAGGCATTGGCCAATAACTGGAAACTCAAGGCAAAGGAGGAAAAGATTCAACAGGCGACCTACGCTAAAAACCAGGCCAGGGCCGAATTTCTGCCCAAATTGAGCACGTCATATGGTTATCTCAGGTATGGGTCGCTTCGGACGAGCGATATCCAGGGAAGGTCATATGAGGTTGGCAGCTTGAATAATTATGAATGGAGAGGGACCATCAAACAGCCTATCTTTACAGGCTTTGCCCTGATCAGCGCTTACAGGCTTGCCGAACTGGGCATCGACGAGTCCGACCTGGAGGTTGAATTGGAGAGGCTGGACCTCGCCCTCAAGGTGAAAGGGGCCTACTTCAACATCCTTACCGCAGACATGGCCGTGGAAACCGCCCAGAAGGCGTTCGAGGCATTGGAGTCCCACGCAGAGGTGGCACGCAATTTCTACAAGGTGGGGATGATACCGATAAACGATCTTCTCCAATCCGAGGTGGAGGCCGGCAATGCGAAACATAACCTGATAAAGGCGCAGAATGACGCCCGCCTGGCCCGGGCCAATTTCAATGCCGTCCTGTCCAGGCCTGTCAGCGCCGAAGTGGATGTGGTCGATATCAAGGTCCATGAACCCCGGGTCGGGGACTTTCAGGAATACCTCGAAAGGGCGCTCAAAAACCGGCCGGAGGTAAAGCTCATCGAAAACAATCTGCTTCAGACGGACCAGAGGATTGTATACACCGAGAGCAAAAACTATCCCGAGGTTGCATTCACGTGGGATTATATAAAGGAAGGCGACACCCCGTCCGTGTCTGGAGGGAGCGGTCTCGAGGGGAGCAACTGGCAGGCCGCCGTCGGGTTGACGTGGACCTTCTGGGAATGGGGAAAGACCTATTATGCAGTCAAGCAACAGGAAAGCGTCAAGAATGAGCTGTTGAAGACCAAGATGGAACTGGAAGAAAACATTGAGCTTCAGATCAAAGATGCGGTGCTGAACATACAGACAGCAGAAGCGAACATACCGATCACGGCCAAGGCGGTCGAGCAGGGAGAAGAAAATCTGAGGGTGAGCCAGGAACGGTACAAGGCCCAGGTAACCACCTCCACTGAGGTGCTGGATGCCCAGAGATATCTGACCAGCGCAAGGGTCTTTCACTTCAATGCCCTCTTTCAGTACCATCTGGCCACAGCCAACCTGCAGAGGGCTATGGGAGAGTATTAGGTCTGAAACGATTGCCGCAGCCCTGGATCCGTTGGACCGCTGAGCTTTATGGCCGCCAGGCGTCTGATAACGAACGGCCGGTGATAACTCATGATTCAACTGTTTCATCTCTCCAAAAAGTTCGGTCCCAACATTGCCCTGAATAATATCGACCTGAGAATCGGCAAAGGCGAATTTGTCTTCGTTACCGGACCGAGCGGAGCAGGAAAGACGACGCTCCTCAGGCTGATCTTCGGAGCCGAAAAACCGGCCACCGGTCACATCCTCATCAACGCCATTAACCTCAACCGAATCAGCAGGTCCAATCTCGATCTTCTGCGCCGGAAGATCGGGTTCGTGTTCCAGGATTTCAAGCTGCTGCCCAATAAAACGGTCTTTGAAAACGTGGCCGTTGCACTGGAAGTGACGGGCATTCGACCCAAAATTGTCAAAAAGAAGACCCATCAGACACTCAGACTGGTCGGCCTGGCCGAAAAGGAAAAGGCCTACCCCCTTTCCTTGTCCGGGGGAGAACAACAGCGGGTCGCCATTGCGCGGGCCATCGTAAAAGATCCCCTGATTCTCCTGGCCGATGAACCGACCGGGAACCTGGATCCGGATCTGACACGAGAAATCATGGGGCTATTCAAAGGCATCCATCAGAGGGGAACCACTGTCGTCATTGCCACTCACAGTCGCGAGTTGCTGGAGGGCACCCAGTGTAGAACCATCATTTTGAATCGAGGAAACATCTCCGGGGATACGTGGTGATAGGGCTGAGGTTCTATTTTTTAAGACAGGCGCTCTTGAATATGAGAAGAAATCTGACCGTTCATATTCTGAGCCTGGGTACGATCGTTGCGTGTCTATTGATTTTAGGGGCATTTCTGCTCCTTTTCGGTAACCTCAACAACTGGCTGCGGCAATGGGGGAGCGCCCTCTCCATGTCGATTTATCTGAAAGACGGGACCAGTGCGTATAAGAGGGATAAGATTGACTCCTTTATCAGGGCGCTGCCCGGAGCACGAATCCGACGATTCATTTCTAAAGAGGAGGCAATGCATGATTTGAAGGCCGCTTTGGGCAAGGAGGCCGGATTCCTGGAAAGGCTGACGCACAATCCCCTCCCCGCATCCTATGAGGTTATATTCGAAAATGCGGGAACAAACGACATCCATCCTGAAGAAATAAAAGAGCAACTACTGGCGTTGGACGGCGTAGAAGATGTTCAACACAGCAGGCAATGGCTGAAGAGACTCGAAGGGTTCCTTCAGGTCGTCCGGCTGATGGGATACATCATCGGCGGCCTGTTATGCCTGTGCGTCGTCTTCATCGTCACCAATACCATCAAACTGACGATCTATTCACGCCGGGATGAGATTGAGATACTCAAACTGGTAGGGGCCACAGACTGGTTTGTCAAACTGCCTTTCCTGTTGGAAGGGATGATCCAGGGCATCCTGGGGGGGGGCTTGGCAATCGTGTCGCTTTTTTTGGGCTATCTCGCTTTTTCTTCAAAAGAGATCTATCTCATAGGACCTGCGCCCCTTGAGTTCGTCTTCCTTCCGGTGGAATATATGGTCTTGGCCTTTTCCTTAAGCATGGTTTTGGGGATCATCGGGAGTTTTATCGCTATCGGCCGCTTCATTTGACATATGATGAAAGAGATCTATTTATCACTGGGAAACAATCTGATTTTATCCGGCCTCATATTCGGGTTTACCATCCTGACAGGGCCCTCTTATACCCGTGCAACCCCCCCATCTGGTCAGAATCAGGAAGAGATAAGAAAAATTGAGAGCAAACTCTCAAGGGAAAGGGAGCAACTCAACGTACTGGGCTCCAGGGAGAAGGATATATTAGTCGAACTGGCTCGTCTCGAGCAGGAAGTGGCGGAAAAGAGAGGTGCGATCAATGAGTTGAACCTGAAGATTCGTCATGCCAGGACGGAAGTCGACGTGCTGAAGGGGAATCTGTTGCATTTGGAACAGCTGTCAATGGAGGCACAGAACAAGATTTCTAAGAAGCTGGTGGAATTCTATAAACATGCGAGGATCGGATATGTCAAGGCCTTGACGGATGTGACGGATATCACCGACTTTTTGAGGCGAGTCAAATATTTTAGCGTCGTCATGGCACAAGACAGAACCGCCCTGCTCAGGGCCGCAGAACAGGCACACGCCCAGCAGAACGAGATTTCCAAGACAGAAGCGAGGCTGAACGAAATCAAGGATGCAAACATGAAAGAGGAGGCCCGCCTGAAATCGCTGAAGAAGGAGCTTGAGGAAAAGGTCCTTCTTCTGGTAAACATACACCAGGAAAAGAAATTCTACGAAACAGCCGTCCAGGAATTGGAGACTGCAGCAGAGGGTTTGAAGCAGACCCTCATCGATATTGAAAAAAAAGACATTTATGAAACAAATCGGTCTTGTCATTTTGAGGATTTTAAGGGTAAACTCCCTTACCCGATGAATGGAAAGGTGCTGAAAGGACATGAACTCCCCCAATCTGCAGGGCTTGGAACACATAAAGGTATCATTATTGAAGGGTCCCCGAGTTCTGAGGTAACCGCCATCTTTCCTGGGCGAGTTGCCTTTTCGGGTGGAGTGAAGGGCTATGGCGAACTTGTTATCATCAATCATGGCTCGCGTTTCTTCAGTGTCTCCGCCAACCTCTCGGCAAGGAACAAGTTCGAAGGAGAGGTCGTAAAAGAGGGAGAGGTGGTCGGCCAGGTGGTTGCGAATGGCGTCTCAGGGGGGAGGCTTTACTTTGAAATCAGGAGGGCGGGAAAAGGCCTAAACCCTCAAGAATGGCTGAAACCCCAATGAGTTTGTCGCCCCCTGAAACAATGACATTGCCAAGGAGTAAAACATGTTCATTCCCAGAAGGAAACACATCACAAATATAGCCCTGATATGCCTCTTTGTGGGAGGCCTCCTGTTTTTTAACAGCAACGGTTCCCATGTTGAAGCTGACACACAAGATGTCTACAAACACATCGAAATCTTTACCGAAGTGCTCAGGCAGGTGGAAAAAAACTATGTTGAGCCCCAGGATTCTCAGAAGCTGATTTACGGGGCCATACAGGGGATGGTCCAAAGCCTGGATCCCCACTCATCCTTCATGACAAAAGAAGAATACGACGAATTGATGACGGAAACCAAAGGGAGTTTTTCCGGAATCGGGATAGAAATTACGGTCAGGGACAAGATTTTGACCGTTGTCTCCCCTATTGAAGGGACACCGGCCTATGAGGCGGGGATTAAGGCGGGAGATAAGATTATTATGGTGGAGGGACAGTCCACCCATGACATGAGCCTCATTGAGGCGGTAAAGAAGATCCGGGGCCCTGAAGGGACCAAAATCAACTTAACCATCGCACGCGAAGGGACAGATAAGCCGCTGGAGTTCTCGATAACAAGGGGGGTGATTCCTCTGAAGAGCGTCAGGGGCTACTCCCTTGAACCGGATATCGGATACATCCGTATCACTAATTTCCAGAGCAACACGGCTGAAGATCTGTCATCAGCCCTCGATGAACTGGAAAAAGACGGCGCGTTGAAGGGTCTGGTGATTGATCTCAGAAACAATCCCGGTGGGCTTCTCTCTCAGGCTATAGATGTTTCCGAACTTTTCCTCGATTCGGGCGTCATTGTCAGCACCAAAGGAAGAGAGAATGCCCACAACATTCAGGCCACTGCACATAGGGACAAAAAGCAACGAGACTATCCCATTATCGTCCTGGTCAATGGGGGAAGCGCCAGTGCTGCAGAAATTGTGGCAGGGGCTTTACAGGACAATAAAAAGGCCATCATCCTCGGCACCCGGACGTTTGGCAAAGGCTCGGTCCAATCGATTCTGCCCCTCTCTGATGGTTCCGGTCTGCGCCTGACGACCGCCCGGTATTACACCCCAAGCGGTAAATCGATTCAGTCAAGCGGGATCACGCCGGATATTGAAATTCCCTTTTTGACTCCCGATGAAAAAGCGGAGAAAACATCTCCCCATTTTATCCGAGAAGAAAACCTGCGGGGACACATCCCCCTGGAAACCGACAATTCCACAAAGACACCTGAAGAGGGATCAAGCCAGGAAAAAGATGAAAAGGTTAAGATGCTTCTTGAAAAGGATAACCAGGTCCGTCAGGCCTTACAGCTTTTAAAAAGCTGGAGCGTTTTCTCAAAGATCCAGTCCGGATCCTGATAATCGATCCCGGGGCAGGAAAGGAGAGAATACGAGGAGGTTTGGTCTTGACAGGCCTTTAGATGGCCGTTCGGACCCTCTGTGAATGAAAAGGAAACACCTTTTTCTCTTTTTTCTGCTGCCGGCATTATTTCTTTGTTCCATCCTGATCTGCATATATGCGTTCATTGAATTCACAGGCATCACGGTTTGTCCGATAGGCTCCGGGAAAAGCCGACCGGCCATACAGCATGGGCCGGGCGTAAAAAGGAACACAGATGCCACTCACAGGCCACGGCCCGGAAGAGGTGTCCGGGGGGAGTGCCGACCTAAGGTTGCCATTATTATTGATGATCTGGGTCACCATCACGATCTGGACCTCTCACTCATCAAATTGGATCTGCCGCTCAGCCTTGCGATCCTTCCGTGTGCTCCATTTACGGATGTCATGGTGCGAGAAGCAACCCGGAAAGGATGCGAGATCCTTTTGCACCAGCCCATGGAACCTAAGGACTATCCATGTGTAAATCCGGGTCCGGGAGCGTTGCTCCTCTCGATGAATGATCATGAAATCAGGAAAATTCTGGATAGGAACCTGAGACAGGTTTCCGGTGCACGAGGGGTAAACAATCATATGGGGTCGTCATTCACGGAAAACCGAGAAAAAATGTCGTTGGTTCTCCGAGAATTGAAGCGACGGGACCTTTTCTTTGTTGACAGCCGCACCACAAAGGGAACCGTGGGCGTTGAGCAAGCAAAAAAAATGGGGGTTCGAGTGGCGCAACGCACAGTTTTTCTGGACAACAACACCGATCCTGATGTAATATGCGATCAGATGGAACGTCTGCTCAGATTCGCAAGACAGTCGGGTGCCGCCATCGGGATTGGACACCCACACTGCGAAACGGTTGAAATGCTTTCAAAATATCAACGCAGGCTGAGACATGAGGTTGACATTGTTCCTGTCTCGGAAATTGTCAGATAGAAAAGCAACTTTTTTTGATTATGATGAAAAAAAGTTGTTGACATGTTAGAAAATGGGATGTATAAACATTTTTTCGTTGAGATTCACCGGCAAATTAATTCATCATTTATTTCTTGACATTTGCAGGTGAATATCTTAAATTACAAAGATTGCATTTAACCTTTTGTTCCTTGAAAACTAAATAGTGATGTTGTGTAGGTCCTTGAATATAAAAAAAAGGGTTCAAAGCCCTCCAAAGTTTAAGTGGAGAGTTTGATCCTGGCTCAGAACGAACGCTGGCGGCGTGCCTAACACATGCAAGTCGAACGAGAAATCCGACACTCAGGCAACTGAGTGTTAGAGAGTAAAGTGGCGCACGGGTGAGTAACGCGTGGGTAACCTACCCTTGAAACCGGGATAACCCCGCGAAAGCGGGACTAATACCGGATGTGGTTCCATCAGCTTAGGCTCTTGGAATTAAAGGTGACCTCTTCATGAAAGTTGCCGTTCAGGGATGGGCTCGCGTACCTCGGCGCCGAGATTGTGCTGCACTGTGGAGACGTCTGTGCGCCCACGGCACTGCGTCCGCTGCAACAGTTCGGCCTGCCTGTACATGTCATCCACGGCAACAACACCGG
>JAWOIH010000219.1:0-12104 GCA_046484725.1 Candidatus Desulfacyla sp.
CATCACATCGAAAAACCTATTATTTCACCGTTCCACGCTTCCAATCACGCCTTGGCGTGATGAGCGGAGCCAACCAAGCGCTATTGTTACCACAAAGGCCCGCTGAATGTAAACTCCCATGTTGAGCTGCACACGCCAATGACCGCCGTGTCCGGTCATAACAACACATTTCCCTGAACGCTTGACATCTCCCTGTGCGGGTATTACGGTCATTTGCATGCAATGCCATCTGATTCGAGGCATGACGACAGGGGCATCGGCTTCAATGACCTTGATTGGATGTATCAGGGTTTTCAGGACTAACAGGAGGTCATCCGACGCATATGTTTTCTCTTGAATCCTTTCACCGTCAATACGAGACCGATACGGCGGATCTCATGATCAGGGACCGCCGGTTTCGATTTTTTGTGCCGAAATCTCTCGATAGATTTTTAGATCAGGGGGATGTCTTCAAGGACTTTCCATTATGGGCCAAGATATGGGAGGCCTCCATTGTACTGGCGGAACATCTTGCCGCCATACCGGCGGATCCGGAGAGGCGTTTTCTCGAGATCGGATGCGGAGTAGGGGTTGTGGGCATTGTGGCCGCTGCCTTCGGGCACCGGATCACCATCACGGAATACAATTCAGATGCCCTCAATTTTGCCAGGGCCAATGTCCATGCGAATCTCTCTGGCGACTCTGCGGCATGCATTGAAGTCGCCCGATTGGACTGGAACCGGCCACGCTTAGAGGGGCCCTTTGATGCCATTGTGGGGTCGGAGGTGATCTACAAGGAGACGGATTTTCAGGCGATCCTGAAGCTCTTGGAAACCTGCCTGAGACCTTCGGGAGAAATCATTCTGGCGGAAGGGGTGCGGAAGACCAGCCTGGAATTCTTCAAACAAGTATCAGGGCGTTTTGACATCACGGCCCGGAAGAGAACCCTTCGCTCCAAGGGGAAGGAGGCCCGAGTTATATTGGCGGGAATGAGATTCATGGGGGCGTCGCCCGGTGGTGGAGTAGACGAATAATCGAGTCGATGAGCGGGGGGTGGGGGAAAACGTGGATCGCAGCATCGGAATCTTACAGGTGCTCGGCCACCTTGTCCAGGAAGATCCTGCGGATCTCTTCCAGCCGGGTCGGGCCTGTTGCCTCAAATCGGAGCACCAGGGCGGGCTGGGTGTTGGAGGCCCTGACAAGGCCCCAGCCACCGTCCATCCGCACCCGGGCCCCATCAATGTCGATCACTTCGTAAGTCTTCCTGAGCTCTTCAGTGATGGCGGCCACCACCGCAAATTTCCGATCATCGGGACAGTCCACCCGGATCTCAGGCGTTGCGGCCATGGGTGGGACACCTATCAGGAGGTCTTCAACCCGTTTCTCGGTCTTTGAAAGGATTTCCAGGAGCCTCGCCCCTGCATAAATGGCGTCATCATACCCGAAATACCGTTCTTTAAAAAAGATGTGACCGGTCATCTCCCCGGCAAGGAGGGCACCCTCATCCCTCATTTTCTGTCTGACCGGCGAATGACCGGCCTTCCACATGATGGCCCGGCCCCCGTGGGCCGTCACATCGTCATACAGGGTCTGGGAACACTTGACCTCTCCAATGACCGCAGCGCCGGGATGCCGTGCCAGCAGGTCCCTTGAAAAGATGATCATCAACTGATCGCCCCAGATGATATCCCCTTCCGGCCCCACAACCCCGATCCTGTCTGCATCGCCGTCAAAGGCAATGCCCAGGTCGGCGCCTGCCTCGGTCACCCGTTTCATCAACGCCTCCAGGTTTTCCGGGATGGTCGGATCCGGGTGATGGTTCGGGAAGAGGCCATCCGGTTCGCAGAAGAGAGGGATCGTCTCAAACCCGAGACGCCGGTAGATCCCTACCCCGATGGGGCCGCCCGCCCCGTTGCCGCCGTCCACCACCACCTTCCGCCGGACAGGTCCTGGTCGAACGTTCTCCGCCACATAGTCCATATAGGGCCCTGTCACACCGGTCTTCTTATGTCTTCCGGACCCGGCCCTGAAATCACCTGCCTCAGCGATCCGTCGGATCTTCTGGATCTCCTTGCCGTAAACCGGCATCTCCCCCAGACATATCTTAAAGCCGTTAAATGCCGGCGGGTTATGGCTTCCCGTGACCTGGATGCCCCCGTCCAGGCCCAGATGGTGGACCGAAAAGTAGAGGACCGGCGTGGGGACCATGCCGATATCCACGACCTCCATGCCCGATGCAACAAGGGCGCCCATAAGCCATGCGGCAAGCTCCGGGGAACTCAGCCGGCAATCCCGTCCCATGGAAATCCGCGCAGCCCCCTTGTCCAGATAATAGGCGGCTATGGCATTCCCCAACACGCGAACGGTGGTTTCGTTCAGTTCGTCGGGGACCGTCCCCCGGATATCATATTCTCTGAAGATATTGGATTTCATGGCGTAAAACCGGTTGCTGGTTACTCATTCCCAAATGTGAAGGTACGATTTTGGCGCATCACACTTTAAACTCCACACTCAACACTTTACTCTTGATTTCAGGGATGTTCCCTTTGGAAACGGCGGTCCCGGCGAACAGGGGATGCTGCACACCGGGAAAGGGCCTCCGCCTGGTAGGAACTCCTGACAAAGGGACCGCTGGACACGGCTCGAAAGCCCATATCAAGGGCCTTTTCTCTCCAATGCTCAAACTCTTCCGGATGGACATATCGCTCCACCGGGAGGTGCGCCTTAGACGGCTGAAGGTATTGCCCCAGGGTCAGGATCCGGCATCCGGCATCGAGGAGGTCCCCGAATGTTTCTTCCACCTCTCTCCCCGACTCACCCAGGCCCAGCATGAGCCCCGATTTGGTTGGAATGGACGGGTCTTCCTCCCCGGCCCACCTCAGGATGTCGAGGGACCGTCCATAGTCGGCACCCGGCCGCACCCGGGGATAAAGACGCAAAATGGTCTCAAGGTTATGGTTCAGGACGGCGGGGCGGGCATTCATCACGACCCTGAGGGGATCCCTGTCCCCCTGAAAATCGGGGATGAGGACCTCCACAGCGGCATGCGCCACCCTTTTATGAATCTCCACAATGGTTTCCGCGAAGATCCCCGCGCCCCCGTCAGGGAGATCGTCCCGTGTGACCGATGTGACGACGACGTAAGTAAGGCCCATCTCCTTGACGGCCTCGGCCACGTGGACGGGTTCATGCGGATCAATAGGCGCGGGCCGGCCATGCCCCACCGCGCAAAACCGGCAGGCCCGTGTGCAATCGGGTCCCATGATCAGGAAGGTCGCAGCGCCCTTCGAAAAGCACTCCCAGATATTGGGACAATGGGCCTCCTGGCAGACCGTGTGGAGCCGGCT
Organism: Candidatus Desulfacyla sp.; assembly: GCA_046484725.1. Classification (GTDB taxonomy): domain Bacteria; phylum Desulfobacterota; class DSM-4660; order Desulfatiglandales; family Desulfatiglandaceae; genus AUK324. The sequence goes on from JAWOIH010000219.1 coordinate 3,327, forward strand.
CCTCTCCAACAGGCCCCTCACCTGTTCATAGGCAGGGCCGGTCGGGAGTCTCCGTTTGAGCCAGTCGGGTTTGCGGTGGCCGGGTTTTGGATCATTTTTCTGCTGAGACATCAACCCCCCCGTTGGGAAGGGACCAAATGGACTAAAAGGACTAACGCAGCGTTGCTGCAATCAAAAAAAAGCCTCGCGCCAAGACGGGGAGGCGCAGATTTCACAGATGTCTTCCCCGTTCCGCGTTCCGACTTCCGCGTTCATTCTTCATCCCTCAATTCCCAGATTCCTAAATCCCTCAATCCCTGAACCTCTCGCAATATCCGTCATGACCATCTCAATTTCGAAGACACCTTTCAGATGATGTTTGACGCCTTGGCGTACGTCCTCCATGGACACGCTCCGGCCGAGTTCCTTTTCCATGGATGTGATGCCGATTCCCCGGAGGCCGCAGGGGTGTATCCAGCTGAAGGGATCAAGGGACAGGTTGACGTTGAGGGCCACGCCGTGGAAGCTGATCCCGTGGCGGACCGCGATCCCGATGCTTGCCAGTTTGCTGTTCCCTACCCATACCCCCCGGTTGATGGGATTCCGGCCGGCCGTGATTCCCCAGTCCGCCGCCACCCGGATGACCACCTCCTCCAGCATCTCCACATAGTCCGCCACGCCCAGACGGGCGGAAGTAAGGTCAACAATCGGATAGACCACGAGCTGGCCCGGGCCGTGAAAGGTGATATCGCCGCCCCGTTCCACATGAATCACCGGAATTCCCCTGTCTGCAAGCAGATCCTCGGATACGTTCAGATTCTCTCTCCCCCCCCGCCGGCCCAGGGTAAAGATCGGGGGATGCTCCAGCAGAAGGACCACGTCCGTGTCAAGGCGCTTCTCCCTTCTCGCGGCCACGAGATCGGTCTGGAGCGTCCAGGCGTCTTGGTAATCGATCCGGGGGAGATCAACGCATAGACATTTTCTTCCCGGAGGGGGGGCCACGGGGTGCGGGTTTGTTGGGTTCATTGGGTTCATTGGGTTTGTTGAATTGATTATGAGTCGCTTTACTCAACCCAGCCTTGGCCTTTCAATCGAAAATCATCAATCGCCAATCATCAATCTAAAGGGCTTTTGCGCCGGTCGGATGGAAGAAAGACCGTCTCACAATTTTTAGGCGGAAGCCGGAGTCGTTTGAGACCTACCTCGGCCAGCTGCGAGACCGGGTCGTACATCTGCGAGACCGGCGGATTGTAGGAGAGTTCCGCATCCATCAGATCATACAGGGTCATCCCCCCATGAATGGCCAGGGCCAGGAGATTGATCCGCCACGCGGCCCCCTCCTTGCCCATGGCCTGTGCCCCCAGGATCTTCCCGTCCGCCTGGTTCACGATAGCCCTCAGATGAATATCGGTCACATCCGGCATGTAGTGGGGCCGGGTCTCCCGCCTCGTGGAAACAGCCCTGGCGTCGTAGCCGAGGTCCGTGGCGGTCCGGAGCGTATAGCCGGTTGCGGCGATCTCCAGGTCCCCCACCTTGGTGAGAAAGGTGTTGAGGGCCCCTGGATAGGCGGTGTCTCCCCCGGCCGCGTTGACGCCCGCCGTCATCCCCTGGCGGTAGGCGGATGTGGCCAGCTGCATGGTGGCGGCCGTCTGATCGATGCGGGAATAGGTGCTGACCAGGTCCCCGATGGCGTAGATCCCCTGAACCGACGTCTCCATCCGGTTGTTGACCGTCACCAGGCCGTTTTCCATGGCGATGCCCGCGGTCTCGGCCGGCCGCGTGTTGGGCCGCATGCCCGCGGCCATGACCACCAGGTCACAGGGGATGGTCTCTCCGGCGATGGTTACGGACGTCATCTCCCGGTCCCCGTCGATCCGGTCGATCCCTTTGCCGAACAGGACCCGTATCCCCAGACTCTGGAGCTCTTGGACAATCGCCTCCCCCATCTCCGGGTCCAGATTGCGGGGAAAGGGGGCCGGAGTGCGCTTGGTGATGGTCACGTCGAGACCCCGGCGTTTCAGGCCTACGGCCACCTCCAGCCCTGCCGCGCCCCCGCCCACCACCACGGCGCTCTTCTTCTTCGACGCAGTGGCCGCCTCAAGCAAAGCACGGCTGTTGTCGATATCCGATACAAAATGAATCCCCTTTCCGGCGAACTCCCGCGCACCGGGGATGGGGAGATTGACGGGAGAGGCCCCGTTGGCGAGGATGAGGGCGTTGTAGGGGATCTGTTTCTCCTCCGATGCAGCCAGATCCATTACAGTAACGATACGTTTCTCGGGGTCGATGGATACGGCCTCGTGCTGAAGGAGCTTGACCAGCCGGTTTTTGACCTCCGGGACATGGTACTTCAGGCCCTCAAAATCCTTTACCAGCCCCTCGATCACAAAGGGGAGGCCGCAGGGGGAGAATTGATCAAAGTCCCGCTTCTCGATAAAGGTGACCCGGCATTCCCGGCTGTAGCTGAGGGCCGCCCTGGAGGCATACAGACCCCCGGCGCCAAGCCCAACAATGACAATATCCGATGGGGAAGTGATGTCTGCCATCTCTTAACCTGCCAGACACGGTTTGCGGGCCGCAGTAGTCTCGTCCAGCCGCCGGACCTTGCACTTGCGGGGGGCATCGTGGAGCAGATCCGGGTTCTCCCGGGCCTCCTGAACAATAGCCTTGAACGCCTCGATGTAGCTGTCGATATCCTCTTTGGATTCGGTTTCCGTCGGCTCCATCATGATGGCCCCAGCTACCACCAGCGGAAAATAGACCGTGGGCGGGTGAAACCCGTAGTCCATGAGCCGCTTGGCCATGTCAAGGGTCGTGACATGGTGCTGTGCCTGGTGCTTGTCGGAAAATACGCATTCGTGCATGCAGGGCCGGTCATAGGGGAGATGGAGGGTGCCCTTCAGCATCTCCTTGATGTAGTTGGCATTGAGCACGGCCAGTTGACTCGCCTTTTTGAGGCCTTCCGGTCCCATGGTGCGGATGTAGCTGTAGGCCTTGATCATAACCCCCACATTGCCGTAAAAGGCCTGAAGCCTTCCGATGGAATCGGACCGGTCGTCATCCAGGGCATATTTTCCATCCTTCTTTACGATCCTGGGGACGGGCAGAAACGGCTCCAGTTCCTTCTTGACGCACACCGGGCCGGAACCCGGGCCCCCGCCGCCATGGGGGGTGGAAAAGGTCTTGTGTAGGTTCAGGTGCATCACGTCCACCCCGATCTTCCCCATCTGCACCACCCCCATGACCGCATTCATGTTGGCCCCGTCGCAATAGACCAGCCCCCCCCTCGAATGGACGATCTCGGCGATCTCGAGGATATTTTCCTCAAAGAGCCCCAGGGTGTTGGGGTTGGTAATCATGATGCCGGCTGTGTCGTCGTCCATGACCTCTGAGACCGCCTCTGCGGAGAGGATCCCCTGCTCATTGGAGGCCACGGCCACGGGCCGGTATCCGCACAGGGCCACACTGGCCGGATTGGTGCCGTGGGCCGTATCCGGAACAATGATCCGGGTGCGCTGTGCCCCCTTCTTTTGATGCCACGCGTGGATCAGGAGCATGCCGGTCAGCTCTCCGTGGGCCCCTGCGGCCGGCTGGAGCGTGGCCGCGTCCATGCCGGTGATCTCCATAAGGTACTGCTCCAGATCGAACATCATCCGGAGCGCCCCCTGGGAAAGGGCGTCGGGAATCAGGGGGTGGGCCCCTGCAAAGCCCGGAAGGGCGGCCTGGCGTTCGTTGGTCTTGGGGTTGTATTTCATGGTGCAGGAGCCTAATGGGTACATCCCGGTATCCACGCCAAAGTTCCATTGAGACAGGCGGGTGTAGTGGCGCACCACGTCCACCTCGCTCAGGTCCGGGAAGTCAGGCCCGTCGCCCACAAGACCGGGGGCCAGGGGAGATGCCTCCACATCCCGTCTGGGGAGCGAAAATCCGCACCGTCCCGCTCTCCCCTTTTCCCACAACAGCGGTTCGTTCAGAATCAGTCCTGTGGTGCCCAAGGAATCCTTCATGATGTCACCTCTCTAAACCGGGAAAATATGCTCACACAAAGGCACCAAGGCACGAAGATTCTGCAGTTGTCAGAATTTGATATTTTCTTCTTTGTGGGCTTTGTGGCTCTGTGTGATAACAAATTGCAGACCGCTCATCTTCAACTCAGTGTGGTTGTTAAGATGCCGACAAATGCGTCCATGGCTTCTCTCGATTTCGTTTCTGTCACGCACAAGAGATAGTGGTCGGCAAATTCCGGGTAAAACGGCTTGAGGGCAAGGCCTGGGATCATTTTTTGGGTCAGCAGGCGTTCATGGGTCCTTTCAAATCCCTTTGGAAATTCAACCACAAATTCATTGAACGTGGGCCGCTCAAAGGGGATGGTGAACCCGGCCTCTTTCAGGCGGGCTTTGAGATACTCCGCCTTGTCGTGGTTGAGGCCTGCCAGTTCCCGGATCCCGGTCTTTCCGAGAGAGGCCATGTACATGACAGCGGCCAGGGCGCAGAGGCTGTTGTTGGTGCAGATATTGGAGGTGGCCTTTTCCCTTCGAATGTGCTGCTCCCGGGTGGCAAGGGTCAAAACGAATCCCCGCCTTCCCTCCAGGTCTTGGGTCTGGCCCACGAGCCGGCCCGGCAGTTTACGCATATGGGTTTTGCTGCTGGCGATCATTCCGAGGCCGGGGCCTCCATAAGAAAGGGGTATCCCAAGGCTTTGCCCTTCGCCGCAGGCGATGTCGGCCCCCTGGCTGCCGGGGTTTTTCAGGAGCCCGTAGGCCAGGGCCTCGGTGAAGCAGGGGATAAACAGGGCCCCGGTCTTGTGGATCTGTTCCCCCGCCTTTTGAAGGTCCTCAATACAGCCGATGAAATTGGGCGACTGAATAGCGACCCCGGCCAAGTCCTCGATCTGTTCCAGTCCGCCAAGATCGGTCGTTCCGTCCGGCAGACAGGGGAGTTCCACCACCTCATAACCGGTGGGCTCGAAGTAGGTCTGAACGGTCTGTCGATACAGGGGGTGGACCAGGCGCGACACGGCCACCCGTCTGCGGCCGGTCACGCGAACGGCCATGAGCAGCGACTCGGCCAGGGCCGTGGCGCCGTCATAGTGGGACGCAGTGGCCACCTCCATGCCCAGGAGCCGGGCCGCCAGGGTCTGGTACTCGTAGATGGCCTGAAGGGTCCCCTGGCTCATCTCGGGCTGATAGGGGGTGTAGGAGGTGACGAATTCGGACCGGCCCAGGAGATAGGAGACAGACGCCGGGATAAAATGCTCATACCTTCCCGCGCCCACAAATGACTGATAGGCCGGTCCAGCCCCCATAGCCCCGGCAAGGCTGTCCATATGGTCGTTCAAGTCCCACTCGCTCAGGGGCTCCGGGAGATTCAGGGCGCCTTTGAGACGGCATCCCTCCGGGATGGTTGAAAAGAGATCATCCGGATCATCCACGCCGATGGCCTCCAGCATGGACCGGATATCCTCGTCGGTATGGGGCAGATAGCGCATTTACGCCGCTCCTTTCAGCTTTTCGAGGCATGCCTCCGCCGTCATGAGGGTGTCCCACTCGGATATGTCGTCGGGACTCACCTCCACAAACCAGCCGTCGCCGTAAGGGCTCTGGTTCACCAGCTCCGGGGCGTCCTCCAGGGCCTTGTTGACCGCGGTGATCTTTCCGGAAACCGGGAGGTAGCACTCCACCACGGCCTTGACCGATTCCACGGTTGAAAACTCGTCGCCCTTCTTGAATGCGGCTCCCACCTGGGGGAGTTCCACAAAGACGATATCGCCCAACTGATCCTGGGCATAGTCATCCAGACCCACCCGGACCCGGTCGCCCTCTACCCTGGCCCACTCATGGTCTTGCGCATACCGGACATCGTCCGGCAGTGTCAGTTCGCTGATCTCTTTCATGATCGGTTCTCCTCGTTGCTGGTTACTGGTTACTCGTTGCTCGTTGGATGCGGGTGCCGGTTCAAAGGAGCCGCGGTTCGGCGTTCTGTTGCTGACCCCATGCCCTGACGGGCACACTACAAACAGGGGGCGAACCAGCGCCTAATTGATACGTCGCTTTCAGCTTTGAGCTTTCAGCTAAGCCCCCTTCCTCCGCTTTCCAGCTGAGACTCTTTATCATATCATGCCCATAAAATGCAATTGCCAAGGTCGCCCTTTTCTCCTGTTGACGAAATTTGTCAGGACTGATATAGGATGGCCAGCCTTCATACGGCCTACCGCGCAACCCTTCCGAGGCGCATCAGATGAAAAGGAGACAACCCATGACCGAACTGAAAAAAACGCTGTTCCACGATCGACACGTGGCCGCAGGGGCCAAAATGGTGGAATTCGGGGGCTGGGACATGCCCGTTTTGTATCCGACCGGAATCATCGGCGAACATCTCGCAACGAGGAAGGGGGCAGGACTCTTTGACGTATCCCATATGGGCCGATTCATCGTCCGGGGCCAGGGGGCGCTCAGCTTCCTCCAGCACGTCCTGACCAATAATGCAGAGGCCCTCGACATTCGAACAGCGGGCGCCCAGTACACCCTCATCCCCACCCCCACGGGCGGGGCCGTGGACGATGCCTATCTATACCGATTTATCGAAGAAGAATATTTGCTGGTGGTCAATGCGGCCAACCGGGAAAAAGACTGGAATCATCTGGCCCCCCTGGCCAAGGCATTCAATGATGTGGAGTTGACGGACCAAAGCGAAGACATCGTCATGCTCGCCCTTCAGGGACCAGGATCCCGGGCCCTGATGGAGGAGATCATCACGTCGGGTCGTCTCCCCGAACCGGTCCGCAACGCCGTGAGTATGGTAACGATCTCCGGGGCCCGGGTAAAGGTCTCCCGCACCGGATACACGGGCGAACCCCTCTGCTTTGAGCTCTTTGCCGACCAAAAGGACGGGCTCATGCTGTGGGACCTGATCCTGTCCAAGGGCGCCGTGCCCATCGGTCTGGGGGCCCGGGACACCCTTCGCCTGGAGGCGGGGCTCCCCCTCTACGGCCATGAACTGGGTCAGGACCGCGACGGCAAAGAGATCCCCGCCATGGCCTGCCCCCTCTCGAGATTCGCCGTGAGCTTTTCTCCGCTCAAAGGGGACTTTATCGGCAGGGAGGCCCTGACCCGGCAACAGGGAGCGCTTAAACAGATCATCGCCGGGGATTTTTCGCGCATTCAGGACCTTCCGCGCATGATCCGGCACCTGGCCGTCACCGGTCGGGGGATCGCCCGGGAAGGGGCCACGCTCTTCAAGGAAGACAAAGAGGTGGGATATGTGACCAGTGGGACCGCGGTCCCCCTCTGGCACGTTGAAGGGGAAGGCCTCGAATCCAGACTGATCGAGCAGCATGAACTCCGTTCCATCGCCCTCTGCTATATCGACAGCGATATCCCGGACGCCGAACGCCTCTTTGCGGAGATTCGCGGCAGGAGGGTGGATGCCGTCATTGTTCCGTTTCACATGCGGTCCGAGGCCCCCCCCTATGCCCGTCCCATCCTGGTGGATCACCCCCTTTCCGGGCATGAACTTCCATCCGACGACAGGCCGTCCCTGGCCAAACGGCTCATGGAAGACGCGGCCCGCAACACGGCATGGCGCCAGCAGGAATGCATCAACCTGATCCCCTCGGAAATGACCCTCTCCCCCATGGCCCGGCTCCTCTCGGTCATGGACCCGGCCTTCCGCTATGCAGAACACAGAAAATCTCAGGCCTTCTACCAGGCAGACATCTTCTATTATCAAGGCACCCGGTTTATCGGCGCCGTGGAAGAGATGCTGGAAGCGGAGATGAGGGCGTTTTTAGGGTGCAGGGAGGTGGAGACCCGTCTCATCAGCGGCCAGATGGCCAACACGGCCGTGTTCAGCGCCATGGTGGACTACCTCAACCGGACCGACCGCAAACAGGAGCCGAGACGGATCCGTCAGGTCATGAACAACCATATCGGCAAGGGAGGCCACCTGAGCGCCCAGCCCATGGGGGCCTTGAAGGATTATGTGGCCCGGGACCCCCGAACCGAGAGGCCGGCCGTGGTCAACTTCCCGGTCCTTCCGGACAACCCTTTCCGCATGGATGTCCCGGCCACCCTGAAGCTGATCGATCGCTACCGGCCCGAACTCATCATCTTCGGCAAGAGCATGGTGCTTCATAAGGAACCGGTTTCGGAGATCCGGCGATTCCTGGACGATCAGGGGATCTCGTCGGTCGTGATGTACGACATGGCCCATGTCCTGGGGCTCATCGGTCCCCATTTCCAGGAACCCTTTGCCGAGGGGGCGGACCTGGTCACCGGCTCCACCCACAAGACCTATTTCGGGACCCAGCGGGGGGTCGTGGGCTGTGCTTTCGAGGAACAGGATGAGCGATACCCCCTCTGGGAGTCTCTCCTGAGGCGGGCCTTTCCCGGGTCCGTGTCCAACCATCATCTGGGCACCCTCCTGGGACTCCTCATGGCCGCCTATGAGATGAACCACTTCAGAGACGCATACCAACCCAGGGTCATCGCCAATGCCAAGGCCTTTGCCCGGGCCCTCAAAGACACAGGCCTCAATGTTGCCGGGGACCCGCACATGGACTTCACCGAGACCCACCAGGTGGTGGTGGACGTGGGGTACAGCCGGGGGCCGGAGCTCGCCGACCGTCTGGAGGCCAACAACATCATCTGTAATTACCAGGCCAATACGGACGAGGAGGGGTTCACCGCCTCCGGAGCCCTCAGGCTGGGGGTATCGGAGATGACCCGGTTCGGCATGGCGCCTGCAGACTTTCAAGCGCTCGCCCAGTTGATGCATGATGTGATTGTCGACAATGCCGGC
>JAWOIH010000327.1:0-8416 GCA_046484725.1 Candidatus Desulfacyla sp.
ACAGGAGAGCGATATCAACTATGAAAACAGCGCTTACAATCTGGGGGAGGCCCGCATCAACCAGGCCCGCCTACCCATGGAGCGAAGCAGCATCCATGCCCCCTTTGACGGGGTCCTCACTTACGTCAATATCAAACCTGGAGATTATTTCGCCGCCAACCTGGTGGATCTCAGCAGCGAGGAGGCCCTGCTGCGGACCATTCCGATGGTCATTATCGATCCAGATCAGTTCGAGGTGACCCTCGAACTCCCTTATTTTGAAGGGGTCCTGGCAACGCCGGGACAACCGGCCCTGATTATGACCTCGGCCCATATGGTCCCATCCGTCGCTGATCTGAAGGTGGATGGGCCTCTCCACGAGGGAATGGTCCGGGGCGCTGTTTTTTCGGTTAACCCGGCGGTCAGCCCCGGCGGACGGTCCATCCAGGTCAAGGTCAGGACAGACAAAGGGGCGCAGGGCATTCGGGATGGCATGTTTGTCACGTGCTGGATCGTTGTGAACGAAAAGGCGGACGCCGTTGTGGTCCCGTTTGATGTCTTCATCTACCGGCAGAACAAGCCCTATGTGTTCAGGGTCGATCAGGCCGGAAAACGGGTCGAACAAATAGAGGTTGTCGAAGGCATTTCAGGCCTTTCCATGCAGGAGATCCTGCAGGGGGCGGGTGAGGGCGAGCTTCTCGTCACAGACGGCAGGCATCGTCTCAGCAACGGGGCCCCCGTAGACGTCATTGAGGTTGTCGGAGAAAGAACAAATTGAACGAGACCCCTTCTCTTCACCAGAAGGATGAGGCTGAACCGTCAGCCCTTGCGCGCTTTTTCCTGGTCCGACCTGTCTTTGCCATCCTCTTCACGTTCATGCTCGTGATCTCGGGTCTGATGGCCTATCACTCCATTGTGAAAGAGGCAGTCCCTGATCTCGCCATTCCACAGGCCACCGTCGAAACGGAATGGCCGGGCGCCGACCCGGAGACCATTGAAAAGCAGATTACCAATGAGATCGAAAAAAAGATCAAATCGATGAAGGGGCTGAAACGGGTCCGCAGCGCATCCTTTGATTCCTTTTCCGTTATTGCAGTGGAATTTCGTTCAGATGCCGATCTGAACGAATCGATGCAGATATTGAGGGAGAAGGTCCGGGACGCGGAACCCGATCTTCCGCGGGATGCGAAAAAACCCAAGATCGAGCAGGTCTCGGTCGACGATACCCCGATACTGACCATCACGCTTTTCGGCGATCTGGATACGGCCATCCTGGGAAACGCGGCCAAGTATCTCAAGGATCGGATCGAAAAGGTCCCCGGGGTCAAAAAGGTCGAACTCGGCGGGAGGCAGAAGGAGGTGGTCTGGATCCAGTTGGATCCCGCACGGCTGGTTTCCCTCGGGATATCCCCCACCGCGGTGCGCGACAAGATACAGGCCGCGAACCTGGACATGCCGTGGGACCGGATTGAAAGCGACGAGATCGGCGCGGTCGTAAGGCTCTATGGCCGTTTTAGAGATGTCCGGGACCTGGGCGACCTTCCGGTGGCTCGAATGGGTTCGGGACGCGTTGTGCGCCTGAAGGAAATTGCACGGGTCCGCCGCGATCTCGAAAAGGAGACCTCACGGGTTGCCGTCGCTTGGAAGGGCTCACCCTATGAACGGGCCGTCGACGTATCGGTGATGAAGGTCCCCGGAGTGGATACCCTCAAGACGATCGAACACATCAAGGACCTTCTCCACGAAGAGGCCCGAGGGACCAACATCCCCTACGGCCTCAAGCATCAAATCACCTCTGATCAATCGGACTTTATCTGGGAAAAGCTGCGGGACGTCTTTAACAACGGCTGGCAGGCCATGCTGTGCGTCTTTGTGGTCCTTTTTTTCATGCTGTCGTGGCGGGAGGCGCTCGTTGCGGGGCTGTCGATCCCCGTTACCTTCCTAGGGGCCTTGTGGATGGTGTCTGTCCTCGGGTATTCCCTTAATGAAATGGTTATTATCGGAATGGTCATCGCTCTGGGACTCTTGGTGGACGTCTTTATCCTGATGATGGAGGGGATGCACGACGGCATTTTCCGCGAGGGCCTGACCTTTGACCAGGCGGCAGTGAAGACCGTAAAGACCTACGGCCTGCCGGCCTTTGCCGGACAGGCCACCACCATCCTGGCCATGGCGCCCCTCTTCGGGATCGGGGGCATCGATGGAAAGTTCATTCGAATCATCCCGGTGACTGCCATCTGCTGCCTGGTGCTGAGCTTTCTCATCGCCCTGCTGGTGGACATCCCGCTTTCGCGTGCGGTCTTTTCCTCTGCCAAAAAGGGTGCGAAACCGAGTCGCATCGACCGGCTGACCGAGGTCTTTTCCAGCAGGTTGTTCGCGTGGAGCCTGAGGACCACCGTCCGAAATAAATGGACGGCCCTGTTGTGCGTCGGCATTACCGTAGCGCTGTTTGTCCTGTCCATGATGGGAATGGGCCTCGTCCCAAGCCTCCTCTACCCCAAGGCCGACGGCAGAAACCTGGGGATCACCGTTGAACTGGCCCCCGGCGGCACACTGGCCGTTTCCCAGAGGGCTGCCGATGAACTGGGCGAGATCCTCCGTTCCAAGCCATACCTGGAGAGTGTGGTTGCATTTGTGGGGCAGAAAAGCCCCCTGTCGAGAAACTCCATCGGCGAATCCCTTGTGCCGTTCAAGGACCCTTCCTATGTGGGGTTTTCGTGTATTTTCACGAGGCTGGAACAGAGGGAAAAAATGGCGTTTCAGTATCTGGACGCGCTTCGGGAGGAGCTGACAGCCGCGCTGACACGCTATCCGGGGAGCCTGCTGGTCTTCACGCCGCAGACCGGCGGTTCCACCACCGAAGACCCGATACAGATCCAGTTGGAGGGGGACGACATGGAACGGCTTCGGGAGATGTCTGTTCAGGTGCAGGCGGCCCTGACAGGGATTCCGGGGGCCTCGGATGTCCGCGACAACCTGGGTTCGGCACGACAGGATGTCAAGTTCCTCCCCAACCGGGAGGCCCTCGACTTTTACCAGATCGGCCAGGATGATCTCGCCTATCAGATGCGGTTCGCCATGACCGATGATGAGGTGGGCAAGTTTCCCCTCGGGGGGACAGAGGAAGACATGGAAATCCGGATGGGAATGGCCTGGCCCAGCCGCAGGGGGTTGCCTGGAGGTCCGACGCAATTGGAAGAGGTCGCCCTGATACGACCATTCAAACCGAATGGAGAGACGGTCTCGATCTTTTCCATCCTGAACCCGGTGGTGGCCGAGGCCCCCCTTTCCATCACCCATCAGGGGGGGAGGCGGGCCGTGACCGTCCTGGCCAAGACCGAAAACCGCACGGTCAGCGAGATCCTGTCGGACCTGGAGCCTCAATTACAGAAGATGGCGGCAGACTGGCCATCGGGGTATGCCTATCACTTCGGGGGGGAGGCCGAGTCGGCCGCCGAGACCTATTCATCGGCCGGGAAGATGTTTGTGGTGGCCATCTTCCTGGTATTCGCTCTCCTCGCCCTCCAGTTCGGTTCCTTTACTCAGCCCTTTATCATCATGCTGTCGCTTCCTTTTGCCATGATCGGGACCTTCGGAGGGTTTTTTCTGGCATGGATTCCCTTTTCTTTTCCTGCCATGATTGGTATTATCTCCCTGGTGGGCATTGTGGTGAACGATGCCATCGTCATGATTGAGACCATGAACACGCACAGAAGGCATGGACTTTCGGTCAGGGAATCGGCTGCAAGGGGCGCGGCCGACCGGCTCCGGCCGATTTTGAGCACGACCATCACCACGGTCGTCGGGCTGATTCCTCTCTCTCTGAGCAATCCCATGTGGATGCCCCTGTGTAATGCCATTATTTTTGGGCTGATTTCGGCCACGTTGATTTCACAGTTGGTCATCCCGTGTCTCTATCTTTTGATGACGCCGGAAAAGACGGTGTCTTCTTTGAATGAAAGGAGCGCCGTGTCTTGAACCTGTTTTTTAGTGCGCATGGTTCTGGTTCCATAGCATTAAATGAACTGTGATTGATTTTGGTCTGTCATGAATTCAACGGATGTTCACTCAAGGAGAAGGAAGAAAGAGAATGAAAAAACGTCGTATTGGCCTGGGGGGGAGTGCTCTGGTTGTGATGGCGGTTGCGCTCATGTTTGCCGCGGGTTGTGCCACTGCGACGCCCGGTTCGGGTTTTCTTGAAGACTATTCGCAGCTTCAGACGGACCCAGACGATGAAAGCCTGAAATGGGGGGAAAAGGAAGGAGTTGACTGGAAACGCTACAAAAAACTCATGGTCGATCCAGTGGTCGTCTATTTTCATCCGGAGTCAAAAAACCGGCAGATCGCGCCTGATGTCCTGAAAGCGCTGACAGATTATTTCCGTGATGCCGTGATTGAAGAGGTTCAGGATACCTATCCCGTGGTAGAGGCCCCCGGACCGGATGTCCTGCGGATTCGCGCCGCGATTACCGATCTGATCCCTGCAAACCCGTTTGTCAATATTATAAGCACGGCAGGAGCGGGCATCCCTGTAGATATGGGGGGCGCCTCCATGGAGGCCATGTTTCTCGATTCCACGACCCATGAGCTTTTGGGCGCGGTTGTTGATTCCAAGAAGGGCACCCCTGTTGACATCAAGGGGTTTACCACCTGGGGCCATGCCAAGGGGGCGTTTAAGGATTGGGCAGAGCTGCTGAAAGAATCGCTGGGATACGAGGCCAAAAAGTGAACCTATTTATATCCAGGCGGAAATGGTGCCGTTCATCACGGCTTGATTTTCAGTCAAGATTAGCGGCATGTGTCTGGTCCTTACAAAACCTGCATCGACTGAGAATGAAGGAGACCCATTGAAAGCACTTCTTATCTACCCCGAATTTCCCGACACGTTCTGGAGCTTCAAGCATGCGCTTAAATTCGTTCACAAGAAGGCCGCCTTCCCCCCGCTCGGTCTCCTCACCATAGGCGCGATGCTGCCCAGGGACTGGACCCTGCGTCTCATGGATATGAATGTGACGACAGTCCTTGAAAAGGATCTGAAATGGGCGGACATCTGCTTTATCAGCGGGATGTCCGTTCAACGGCGCTCGGCCCGTGAGATTATCGCCCGGTGCAGGGAGGCGGGCGTCAGGGTCGTGGCCGGGGGGCCTCTTTTCACCAGCGAGTATGAGGAATTCGATCAGGTGGATCACTTTGTACTCAATGAGGCCGAGTTGACGCTCCCTCCCTTTTTGGCGGATTTTTCGCAGGGGGTTGCCCGGCGGATCTACAGGACAGCCGAATTCTGCGATATCGGGGAGACTCCGGCCCCCATGTGGGAACTGGCGGACATGAAGCGATATGCCTCTATGAGCATCCAGTTTTCCAGGGGGTGTCCTTTCGACTGCGAATTCTGCAATGTGACCGCCCTGTTCGGACATAAGCCCCGCATCAAGCGCGCAGATCAGATAATCGCGGAATTGGACGGGATGTACGGCCTGGGATGGAACGGGCAGATCTTTTTTGTGGACGACAACTTCATCGGCAACAAGGGATATCTCAAGAAACAACTCCTCCCCGCATTGATCGAGTGGCGGAAAGGGAAGCGAGGCATCCATTTCAACACCGAGGCCTCGGTCAATCTGGCCGATGACGTAGAGTTGATGGAGATGATGGTCGAGGCAGGCTTTGATACGGTATTTATCGGGATCGAGACCCCGGATGAGGAAAGCCTGGCGGAATGCAACAAAAAACAGAACAAAAACAGGGATCTGGTCGATACGGTCAAGCGCATCCAGCGGGCGGGACTCCAGGTGCAGGGGGGCTTTATCGTAGGGTTCGACAATGACACCCAGTCAATTTTTCAACGGCAGATCGACTTTATCCAGAAGAGCGGAATCGTGACGGCTATGGTCGGGCTGCTTCAGGCCCCGGCAGGCACCAGGCTCTATGAGCGCTTGAAACAGGAGGGGCGGCTTCTCGGTCATATGTCGGGGGATAATGTGGATGGCACAACAAATTTTGTCACTCGAATGGATCTGGACACGTTGCGCGAAGGATACAAGAAGATCATGCTCCATATCTATTCCCGGAAACACTACTATAAGAGGGTGAGGACATTTTTGAGGGAATACAGGGCGCCAAAGATCGACATCCCGCTCAGCCGGCAGAGCATCCTTGCCTTTTTCAGGTCCAACATCCGCCTGGGAATTATCGGCAGCGAACGGTTTCAATACTGGGGGCTGTTGTGCTGGACACTTTTCAAACGTCCCGGGCTCCTGCCGCTGGCCATCACCCTGGCGGTTTACGGGTATCATTTCCGGAAGGTCAGCACATCCCATATCGTGTGAGAGATGCGGCGTTAGGTTCAAGGCGCAAGGTTCAGAGGTTGTACCCTTATCCTGAAGTCCGGGAGAGGGTATTCCTTCTCTCTCCCTTTTGGGAGCAACCGGCATCCCTATTTTTTTTAAGATCGTATGAGATGGAGACATAACCTGTGGCTTTTATTATGGTGGATCAGACAAAGTGCAACCGGGACGGGATCTGCGCGGCCGACTGTCCGGGTCGGATCATTGAGATGGATGCAAAGAGCGGTTATCCTGAGCCAGCTCCCGATTTTGAAGAGATCTGCCTGAGGTGCGGACACTGTGTTGCCGTCTGTCCCACGGGCGCCTTGAGCCTTGACTGGCTTGGCCCGGACGCGTGCAGGGCCATCAGAAAGGATTTGGGGGTGACGCCGGATCAGGCGGAACAACTTTTGTGCGGAAGACGGTCTATTCGAAACTACAAGGAAACGCGGGTGCCGCGGCCGGTTTTGAAGAAGCTTGTGGAGATTGCGTGTTCGGCCCCATCGGCCAAGAATGAGCAGCCCTGGCACTGGATCGTGGTGGAGGATCCTTCCGAGGTGCGGCGCCTGGCCGGTATGGTGGTGGAATGGGTTCGGGAGGTGATTCGGAGCACTCCGAAGGAGGCTGAAGCGATGGGTTTACTCCGGGTGGTGGAATCCTGGGATGAAGGGTATGACCGCATCTGCAGGGGGGCACCCCATGTCATCTTGGCCCACGCTGATAAAAACTGGCCTTTCAGCACTGAGGACTGCACCCTGGCCATAAGTCACCTGGATCTCTATGCCGCCGCCATGGGTCTTGGGGCCTGCTGGGCAGGCTACTTCTTCAAAGCGGTGAATGCCTATCCGCCTCTGTTCAATGCATTGGGCCTCCCTTCCGGTCACCTGGCATACGGGGCGATAATGATCGGTTACCCCAAATTCAGATACCGGCTCATTCCCCGTCGCGAGCCCCCGCGTATCACCTGGAAATAGTGGCCGTTTTCATGGCAAGATCTAAAATGCCTGGCCCGTTGACATCCAGACAGTCGGTAGGCTTTTTTTGTGCGTTGAAAGCGGCTCTGTTGAGGCTCTCTGAGAGGGGATGGCGATCCAACTCCCGGTCAGTTCAATGGCTATCCGACAGAGATGGAAAAAACAATCTCTTGACCATGAAATCATTTGACATTCACGCCAACTATCGTATTAAATAGCCACATGCCCCCGTAGCTCAGGTGGATAGAGCACCAGATTCCTAATCTGGGTGCCGTGCGTTCGAGTCGCGCCGGGGGCACCAAAAAAATCAATCACTTACGGCATATCGCTGAAAGTGTTTTTTTGCGAAAGGGCGATTTGGTACAACATTTATATTTCTGCCATTGAAAAAGCCACATGAAAAAGGGGCGCCACATCCCACCATCATGGGGCAACAAAAGACAACACTCGACCACAAACGGCAACATGCTTCGTGTGTGTGCGGCCTCCTGAGAAGCCCTACGATGGACGTTTGTCGTGTGGATCTTACTGGCGGGGCAATCTGGCACCCAACGGCCCAACATCCCCCCACCACACACCCGGCATAGGCAAAGAGCATCTTGCCACACCATCAGCATGGGGGCAACGGGGGCTATAGGGAATCCTTTTGTTCGGCATTTGTGCGGGGGTTCCTTCGCTTCCTGATTTAGGTCCCTAAATGGGTCCCACTGCACTCTGTCTTTCCCCCACGACTCTCCGGTATGACAGGAACATTCAAGCCCATTCACATATATAGTACCCGAACGGAAACCCGGAAAATCAAGAAACAGTGAAATATGAGAAGAGGTTCTGTTAATGTAAATTTTGTTCCATCACAATATCTTGCGGTCTCAGTGCAGAGTTGTGGCTCTTATGTTGTGGGTTTGGTTATGTTGTGAGAATTTAATTCCCTCTGTATGATTCGAAAGGGGATTTTGAAGACATCCTTATCATTCTTCTGATTCTTTTTCCATTCCATTCTTTGTTTTCCGATTTTTCTCTGAAAAGTAAATACCATAAGATTGTTGGCCTTCGATGAAATTGGTGGTGTATCCTCCCGAAGAGGACTGCTTTGGATCCGGTTGTTACCATCAAGCAGGGGGGAGCCATGGTTCGTCAAGG
>JAWOIH010000191.1:0-9786 GCA_046484725.1 Candidatus Desulfacyla sp.
AAGCCACAGGCATCGAAGCCCAGGCTCTTGGCCTTTTGCTTAATCAGCAAACCCAGTTGGTAGTTAATATTAGAGGTGTCAGAGGATTCCATTTAATCAAAAAGGCTTTTCTGCGAAGGGGTTCGTAATCGGCCCAGGTGTCGGTAGGCCAGGTCGGTAGCTTCACGTCCGCGTGGGGTGCGCATAAGATATCCCTCCTGGATTAAAAAAGGTTCATACACTTCTTCGATGGTGCCGGGGTCTTCGGACACAGTAATTGCGGTAGCTCGGCCACGGGAGGGTCCTTTTTCTTACGGATAAGATCACCGGCGGGTGCGACCATCCGGGAAGCTCCACTGCCCACACGGCGTAACGGCAACTGACGGTCCCGATATTACATAGCGGGCCTGCATCTTCCGGAGAGAATCTGTTATGGGATCGTGGCTGCCCGGTTCCGGATGGAATCGCGGGGTAGGTGGCAGATGATATCGGAATGATTAACATAGGTATCATTCCCTAAAGCGGGACGTACCCGCAACCCAAGCTCGTCCCTTAGCTGAAAGCTCAAAGCTGAAAGCTGAAAGCGGGCTGGATGAACCTTTGAGCTTTCAGCTTCGATTCTATCGATGCCATGAAGGACTTTCTTGTTTTTTGTGACAGAAAATCAGGCAATAAGGCACTAATTTGAGCGCATAAGAATTCAAAAGAGAAACCGGAGGTTAATGATTTATGAAAATGGCAGGTAGTCAAAAGGAACAGCATCAGCAGCAGGATGTGGAGATAAAGGAACGGCTGGGACGGATAAAGAACAAGATATTGGTCATGAGCGGCAAGGGGGGCGTGGGTAAAAGCAGTGTTGCGGCTTATCTCTCCGTCGCCCTGGCCAAACGGGGATATCGGGTAGGCCTTATGGACGTGGATCTTCACGGTCCCAGCATCCCTCGCATGCTGGGACTCAAGGGAACCATCGGCCCCGCCACACGGGAGGGAAAGGCCCGTGCGGTACAGTATCTTCCCAATATGGAGGTCATCTCCATCGAGCCGCTCATGGGGGACAATAAGGACGCGGCCACCATCTGGAGGGGACCTCTCAAGATCGGCGTCATCCGGCAGTTCATATCAGACATCGAGTGGGACGACCTCGACTACATGGTCATCGACTCCCCCCCCGGAACCGGCGATGAACCCCTGACCGTGGCCCAGACCATACCGGATGCCAAGGCCCTCATCGTGACCACGCCGCAGGAGATCTCGTTGGCGGACGTGCGTAAGTCCATCAATTTCTGCCGCCAGGTCAACATGCAGATCCTGGGCCTTGTGGAAAACATGAGCGGGCTCATATGCCCTCACTGCGGGAAGACCATTGACATCTTCAAGACCCAGGGCGGGATGCTGACTGCCAAAAAGGAGGGATTGAGGCTTTTAGGGACCCTTCCCCTTGAACCGCAGGTCGTGACTAACGGGGATGTGGGCGATATGGGGCTCCTGGACAACCCGGACCTTCCCATCACACGGGAATTCAATAAGATCGTGGACGCGGTTATCGAGCTGTCGAAGACCGGGAAGGCCTCTGTCCCAGAGGCGCAAAAGGACGTTCCGGCCAGAAAGAAGTCCTCGCCCGATGCGAAAATGATTGCGGTTCCCGTGTCCGGGGGAAAACTGGCGGCCCATTTCGGTCACTGCGAGCAGTTTGCATTCATGGAGACCCAGAACAGCAAGATCATGGGGACGGAGATGCGGACCCCTCCGGCCCACGAACCGGGGGTGATCCCCCAATGGCTTCACGAGCAGGGGGCCGATGTGGTCATCGTCGGGGGAATGGGCGAAAGGGCCCAGGACCTTCTGCGGGAAAAGGGAATCGAGGTCATCATCGGCGCCCCCATGGACGCACCTGAGTCCTTGGCCAACCAGTATCTTGCAAAGACCCTGATGTCAGGCGCCAATATCTGCGACCATTAGGCGCCAGGTGTGAGGCATCAGGTGTAAGGCGCAAGGCAGAGCTGAAAGCTGAAAGCTCAAAGCTGAAAGCTCAAAGCTCAAACGGCGCGCAAAGCTGAAATAGGAGAGGGGTTACCGGTAAGGAGCACAGCGCATACGCTGCTCAACCCAACAAACTCAATAAACCCAATGAACCCAACAAACCCCTTTATTCAGCATCCAGTATCCAGTATCTATTGAGGAGTCAGGCATGATTATCAGTATCGCAAGTGGAAAGGGGGGGACGGGGAAGACCACGGTGGCCACCAATATGGCCGTCTCCGTGGGGTCCGATGTCCAGGTCCTGGACTGTGATGTGGAGGAACCCAACGCACATCTCTTTCTCCACCCGATCATTGAAGAGATCCAGACCATTACCACCCCTGTCCCTGAGGTGGATGTGGAAAAGTGCAATCTATGCGGGAAATGCGGCGAGATATGCCAGTTCAAGGCGATTGTGGTCATCGGCGAGACCGTGCTCCCGTTTCATGAAATGTGTCACAGTTGCGGCGGATGCATGGAGGTTTGCCCCACGAAGGCGATCACGGAGATCGGCCGGGAACTGGGCGTGATCGAGCGGGGGCACCGGAACGGAATAGAGTTCGTCCACGGCAGGCTGAGGATCGGGGAGGCCATGTCGCCCCCCCTGATTCGAAAGGTGCGCGAATACGCCCGGCCCGATGCAGTGACCATCATCGATGCCCCTCCCGGGACATCGTGCCCGGTGATTGCCTCGATGAAGGGGGCAAACTTTGTCCTCCTGGTTACGGAACCGACGCCCTTTGGTCTGCACGACCTGAAACTGGCCATTGGGGCGGTTCGCATCCTGGGCATCCCCTGCGGGTTGGTCATCAACCGGTCCGACATGGGAGATAACAAGGTGTGGTCCTATGCCCAAGAGGAGGGGGTCCCCATATTGATGGAAATCCCCTTTGACCGGCGGATGGCCGAGGCATATTCGAGGGGAGATATGATCGTAGAGGTGATGCCTGAATGGAAGGACAAATTTCTCGACCTGTATCATCGCATCGAAAACCTCGCTGCATGAAAAGGAGTGGTTTGAATGAAAGAAATCGTTGTCATCAGCGGCAAGGGGGGTACCGGAAAGACGAGCGTGGTTTCGGCCTTTGCCTCATTTGCCGAAAAAAAGGTCCTCTGTGATGCGGACGTGGACGCGGCCGATCTCCATCTTATCATGAATCCGGAGATCCGGGAACGGCATGATTTTCAATCCGGCTATACAGCCATCATTAACAAGGACAAGTGCACCGAGTGCGGCCTGTGCCGGGATCTGTGCCGGTGGCATGCCATCAGCGAAGATTTTGTGGTGGACAGTATCGAGTGTGAAGGGTGCGGCGTCTGCTATTATTTCTGCCCTGAAAAGGCCATCGATTTTCCCCTGAACACCTGCGGCGAGTGGTACCTCTCCGATACCCGTTTCGGCCCCATGGCCCATGCCCGTCTGGGGATTGCAGAGGAGAATTCCGGGAAGCTGGTCTCCCTGATCCGCCAGCAGGGGCAAAAGCTTGCGGAAGAGAGAAATCTGGACCTCCTTCTCACCGATGGACCTCCGGGGATCGGTTGCCCGGTCATTGCATCCCTTGGAGGGGCTGCCGGAGTGCTCATCGTATCAGAGCCCACGGTCTCGGGCCGGCACGACATGGAGCGGGTGGCCGAATTGGCGGCCTTTTTCAGGATCCCCGCCATGCTCTGCGTCAACAAGTTCGATCTGAACCCCGAACAGGGGGAGGCCATTGAGGCCTTTGCCAGAGAGAGGAATGTGCGCGTGATGGGGAGGATCCCCTTTGATCCGAGCTTCACCAAGGCCATGGTCCAGGGCCAGACCATTGCCGAGTTTGACAGCGGTTCCGAGGGGTGTCAGGCGGTGCAAAAGATCTGGGAAAACATGGCAGGCGATCTCGGTATTTGACCTCCGCCGAGGCAAATGTTCTGCCCCCGGAGTAAAAAAGATCGTCGCTCAGTACAGGGCATTTGACCGTAAGCGTTTGCCTGTTCCGCGCTCCGGGTTCCGCCTTCGCAAACGGGAGTCTACCCGTCAAGGTTACATTTTATAGAGGGCTGCCGACATATAAGCGCAATTTCCACCGCCCAGGGGGGGCGGGGATGTCAACCCGAAACAACTCACGAAACGCCGCAAGAAGTGCGGGGTGAAAGGAGGGAGCCATCATGCCGAGAGGAGATGGAACAGGACCCAAGGGTCAGGGGTCAGGGACAGGAAGAGGTATGGGTGGAGGCGGTCAAGGCCAGGGCGGCGGCCGGGGCCGGGGGGGCGGTTTTGCAGCCGGTCCGGGAGGCTATTGCGTCTGCCCCGACTGCGGCGAAAAAGCGGCCCATGAACTGGGAATCCCCTGCTATGATCAGAAATGCCCCAAGTGCGGCGCCGCCATGACGCGGGAATAGGGGCGGCCCTGTTGGATTATTTGAAGTGGGGGACGGGTCAGGGAAGGCAATCGATTGCAGAAGGACCTGACGGATGAGGACCTATCTGGATTGCCTTCCCTGTTTTCTGTCCCAGGCCCTCAGGGCCGCGCGGATAGCGACCGATGATGAGGCCCTGATCAAGCGGGTGCTGGATGAGGTGGGAAAGATGCTGGGGGATCTCCCTCTGGAAAGCACGCCCCCGGAGAGCGGGAGACGGATCTACCAGAAGGTGGGGGAGATCACCGGGAACCGGGATCCCTTCAGAGTCCTGAAAGATGAGGGCACCCGGGAGGCCCTGGCATTGTATCCCTCGCTCAAGGGCCGGGTCGAGGCGTCTTCCGACAGGCTCGCAACAGCCATCCGGCTGGCCATTGCCGGGAATGTCATCGATTTCGGTCCGGACAGGGCGTTCGATCTGGAGCGGGAAATCAAGATGACGCTCGAAAATGAGCCTGCCATATGGGATTATCCCGCCTTCAGAGACGCCCTGTGCGGCGCCCATGAAATCCTCTATATCGGGGACAATGCCGGGGAGTGCGTCTTTGACCGGATCCTGATCGAGGAGCTGAAAAGGCCGGTGATCTACGCGGTCAGGGAGGTCCCGGTCATCAATGATGCCACCTATGAGGATGCTGTGCAGGCAGGCATTGACCAAGTGGCGACCATTGTGTCTTCAGGAACCGATGCCCCGGGGACGATCCTCCACACGTGCAGCAGCGAATTTCAAAAACTCTACCACCAAGCCGAATGCATCATCAGCAAAGGCCAGGGGAATTACGAGGCCCTTTCCAGAGAGAGACGTCCCATCTTTTTTCTCCTAAAGACAAAATGCCGGGTCATTGCCGATGATATCGGCGTTCAAGAAGGCGATATTGTGTTGAAAGGGAAATGATTTTGATTTATGGTTCCAGCGTATCCGCTCGCCGGCCCTGGAGCGGGTTGCGGCGTCCGGTTTGGAACATCCGGTTTCCGGGTTCAGGTTTCAGATTTTCCAGTCCTCAATCGCCAATGGAAAACAGAAGATTCGAGAAAGGGGGGAGAGAGTGAAGCGCCATCATTCCCATATGGGTCAGTGGATCTTTAGCATTGCGCTGTTGTGCTGGGTCTGCTTTGCCGGCGTAGCCAGGGCGGAAACCGGCGCCTTGCGCATTGGGGTATTGAACCTCCCCGATTCCCTCAATTACTTCGGTGCGACCGACGTTTATTCAAGGAGGGTGTTGAGTCTTCTCCACATGCCCCTCTATATCCGAGGCCCTCGGGATGGAAAGATGATCCCCTGGCTGGCCGAGTCCCAGCCCCTCATGGAAGGTAAGGGGCTAAAAGCGACCATTCGGCTGCGCAAGGCCCGGTGGGACGATGGATCTTCAGTGACGGCCCACGATCTGGCTTTTACGGTGAAGGTGATTCAGGACTTCAAGGTCCCAGGCCAGATCGAGAAGTGGGAGATTGTAAAGGACGTTGAGGTGGCGGACGACCGGACCATTCGATTCACTCTAAGGGAGGCGAGCCCCACTTTTGTCAGCCGAACCCTGCTGACAGGGTTTATTCAGAAAAAGGACTGGGAACCCGTAATTCGGGCCATGAAAGAAGAGAAGGCCCCGCTCCAGGGGCTTCTCGAATACAGGCCTGCCACGGTGGTGGGGAATGGTCCTTTTTCCATGACCAGGGGAGCCACGCCTTATATTCACGTTCTGAAGGCGAACCGCTCATTCTTCGCCAGTGGAATGACGATCGACGGGCTGAAGGTGGGACCTCATGTGGACGCCCTCCTCCTGATCCAATACTCGAATGACGAGGAGGCCATGGCCGGGCTCACGGCAGGGGACATCGATTTTATATGGGGCGATGTGCCTGTCCATCATACGGCCGCGCTGAGACACGACGCGAACATAACGCTTTACAGGAACGTGCGGAGCGGCTATGACTGGATCGGCTTCAACCTGAACCGGGCGCCCTTCAGCGATCAAGCCTTTCGCAGTGCCCTCTCCCTCCTTGTGGAACGGGGACAGATTATCAGACATGTCCTGAAGGATGAGGGAGAACCGGTCTTAAGCGTGATCCCTCCCCGGAATATCTTTTGGCGGAATCCCCGCATCCAGGCGCCGGGCTATGATCTTGGCCATGAGAAACGAGTGTCCGAGGCAAGGCACACCCTGGCCAGGGCCGGATACGCCTGGTCAGATGGGGCGCTGGTCCTTCCAGACGGAAATAAGATGGCCCGGGCCGATCTGATGATCGCCAATGCCGGGAACCGGCCCGACCGTCTCAAAACTGCACGGTTGGTCGAGAAGTGGTTGGGCGCGTTGGGGGTCTCGATCAGGATCCATATGGAGCCGATGGACCGTGCCATGGAGCGGCTTCGAGGCAATGACTTTGATATGGTTCTCATGGGTTGGGCCCGTCTTCCGGATGATCCGGATTTCCTTCGGACCTTTTTTCATAGCCGGGAGGCCGAACCCCTCGGCAGGAACACCACCCGATTTCGCAACAGCAGGTTTGATGACCTGGCCAGCCGCGCTTATGGAGAACTGGATAGCAATGAGCGGAGAAGGCTGGTCTTCGAGATGCAGGAACTGATTGCAAGGGAACTCCCCTGTATCCCCCTCTACGCCATGACCAGGATCGAGGCGGTCCGAAGCGATGCCGCGAAGGGGTGGATCGGGTCCTCGGCAGGGATCGGCAACCTCTGGTCATTTGTGAATGTAAAGGTTATTCGTAAGGGCAGCTCAGGGGCTGGAGGAGAGTGATGATGTTGCCATACCGATTCGTCAACCTGATTGCCCTGGTCTTTTTCTGCCTGCTGGCCGCACCTGCAGCGTACGGACAAGAGGGCACGGTCTTATCGGATCCTCACGGCCAGATGAAGGGGCCTTATCCGGACGGGATGTCGGTCACAAGGGAGTGCATCCAATGCCACCAGCGTGAGGCCAGGCAGGTCATGTCCTCTGCCCACTGGCTGTGGCGAGGTCCTTCGCCGTTTGTAGAAGGCCGGGAAGACCGGACCGATCTGGGCAAGATTAATCTCGTCAACAATTTCTGAATGGGAATCGCCTCGAACTGGTGCAGGTGCACCAGTTGTCACGCCGGGTATGGCTGGAAGGACGAGGCATTTGACTTTGCGGATGCCTCCAGGATCGACTGCCTCGTCTGCCACGACCAGACCGGCGCCTACGCCAAGGTCCCGACCGGGTGCGGAAAGGAAACGACCGGTCTCGATCTCTTGAAGATCGCTCAAAATGTGGGGCCGCCCACCAGGGCCAACTGCGGGGCCTGCCACTGGTTCGGCGGGGGCGGCGATGCGGTCAAGCACGGGGACCTGGACCATGCCATGAAAGACCCCTCCATGTCCCATGATGTGCATATGGGGGGCCAGAATTTTTCGTGTCAGGAATGCCATGTGGCCCGAAACCACAAGATATCGGGGAGGAGCACGACCTCTGCGGTGAGCGAGGGGGAGGTCTCGTGCGTCGACTGTCACGATAAACGGCCGCACCCGAATGACCATCCGCTCCTCAGACAATTGAACACCCACTGCGAAGCCGTGTCCTGCCAGACCTGTCATATCCCCGCCTTTGCGACGACCCGGCCCACGGTCATGTTCTGGGACTGGTCAAAGGCAGACAAAAACCTCAAAAAGGGCCTCATGGTCACGGGGAAAAATCTCAAGCCGACCTATGCCTGGTATAACGGCAAACACCGGCGGTACCTGGCCGGTGATCCGGTGGATATGAAAGGAATCACGTATCTCAATCCCCCGGCAGGCGACATTCGGGACTCGAAGGCCAAGATCACCCCGTATAAAATACATGCGGGCGTTCAGCCTGCAGATGAGAGGTACGGATACCTGATCGTGCCGAAACTCTTTGGCGGTTTTTGGGACCACTACGACTGGCAAAAGAGTGCGGCAGACGGGATGGCCGCGGTCGGACTCGCGTTCAGTGGAAAAATCGTTTTCGTAAATACCGCCATGCACTGGCGGCTCAATCATGGGGTGACGCCCCGCCAGGAGGCCCTGTCCTGCACGGACTGCCATCGACCGGACGGGGTCATGGATTTCAAGGCCCTCGGGTATATGGGAGATCCCGCAATAACCGGGGGTCGGACGAAAAAACCTTAGATTTGGATAAAGGCCATTGGGTGGAGGTTTGCCATGGCGGGAGAAGACTATTACAGGGTGCTCGGGCTGAAGGCCGATGCCTCGGCAAAAGAGATCAAGGACGTGTATCGACAACTGGCCGTCAAGTACCACCCTGACCTGAACGGGGGCGATGCAGCGAGCGAGGAGCGTCTCAAGGAAATCAACCAGGCCTATCACGTGCTGGGAAACGAGGAAAGACGGCGGTGCTACGACCTCCTATCCAGAGGACCTTTCGAAAACACGATGTTTCACCGGAACGGCCTGGATGACGACCTCGTCAACCTCTTGTGGAGATTCTCTCGAATGGGCGCAGGCGCCGGGTGGGCCGGCGGGTGCAGGGGAAGGGGCTTCGGCAAAGGAGGGTGCGGCCGGTGGAAGCGATAAGGCTTGACCCGAACAGCTGCCTTCTAACGTGTGAGCCCCATCCCATCAAAAGATCGTGGAGGATTTCCATTGCAGGATAAAAACCACAGGACCATCAGCTACTTGCGCCTTTCCGTCACGGATCGTTGCAATCTCAGATGCATCTACTGCATGCCCGAAGAAGGTGTGCAATTTCTCCCCCATTCCGACATCCTCACCTATGAGGAGATGCTCCATCTCGTCAGGATTTGTGTTCAACGAGGGATCCGGAAGGTGAGGGTCACCGGGGGCGAGCCCCTGGTGCGAAAGGGGTTCACCGGTTTTCTCGAATCTCTCTGCCGGATCAGAGGATTGGAGGAGGTCGGCCTGACCACCAACGGGGTCTTGCTGAAGCGGTATGCCGCGGACATCCGAAATTGCGGCATCTGCCGAATCAACATCAGCCTCGATTCCCTGAGGCCGGAGCGCTTCTTTCGTATTACCGGCAGGGACTGTTTTGAACAGGTTTGGGAGGGGATCGAGGAGGCCGAACGCGTGGGGTTCGACCCCATCAAGATCAATGTGGTCGCCATGAAGGGGATGAATGACGATGAGATCCTCGATTTTGCAGACCTGGCCATGAAAAAGCCCTACCATATCCGATTTATTGAATTGATGCCTATTGGCGAGGGGAACGGATGGCGTCCTGAAAGATTCCTGTCCACGGATCAGATCTATCAAATACTGCGGAGAGTGGGCAAGTTGACCCCTGTCATGTCCAATCCCAATGATGGTCCTGCCCAGCGATTCACAATAGATGGGTCCCGGGGGGAAATCGGGTTGATAGGCGCCCTGAGCCATCATTTCTGCGCGGTCTGCAATCGATTGCGTCTGACCGCCGAGGGAAG
>JAWOIH010000068.1:0-9577 GCA_046484725.1 Candidatus Desulfacyla sp.
GATGGTCGGAAAAGAGCAATTCGGATTCCATTTCTTGACATCTTCCAGTATGGCTGCCCGCTCTTCTCCTTCGAGCAGATCCACATCTGTAAACTCATACTGGACCTGGCATTCATTCAAGAACTTTTTGGTTGCCTTGCAATGACCGCAGGTACTCAGTGAATACATTTTTACCGGATAATCCATTCAAAGCCCCCATTTTCCATTCTGACCATTTTTACTCCTCTGAGTCGGACCGTCGTGCGTCCCGTTCCCTTTTCCATTCAAGATACGCCCCATGGGTAAGGCCGATCCCCGGTTGCGGCAGCGCGGTGGCATGATCGCCTTTTCGGCAGATGCGGCATCGGGTCCTGCTGCACATCTGGCATTAAACACAGTCCAGGCAGGGTGCCCTTCCGGGAGGGCTCGGAGTTTCCATGTTTAAACGTCCTGAGCCTTTCAAAGGATCGACCGGAGCTGCCGTTCGATCTCTTGTTTGGGGAGCGCGCCGACCATGGTGTTCGCCAGTTCACCCCTGTTGAACAGGAGCATGGTCGGGATGCTCCGGATGGAATAGCGCGAGGCGATGCGGGGATTTTCATCCACGTTCAGCTTGGCTATCTTAACCCGGCCTGCATATTCCCGTGCCAGTTGTTCAAGCACCGGCCCCACCATGCGGCACGGCCCGCACCAGGGGGCCCAGCAATCCACAAGGACCGGCATGGAACTGGACAGGACCTCTGAATCAAACGTGTTGTCTGTGATGTCAACAGGTTTGTCGAGGTCCGGCCCGATGGACAGCGACGATTTACATCTGCCGCACACCGCCCTGTCTTGCATTCGGCCCCTGGGAATTCTGTTCTTGGCGCCGCAGTGACCGCACCTTACAATGACGCTGTCCTGATCCATGCCTTTTTTTCCTTACCGATATTTATGCTTCTTTCTCGAACAGCTCTTTGTCAGCCCCGCAGACCGGACAGGTCCAGTCATCCGGGAGGTCCTCAAATTTTGTCCCGGCGGCAATGCCGTTATCCGGGTCTCCTTCGGCCGGGTCATATACATACCCGCATACTGAACAGACATATTTATCCATTATCTTTTCTCCTATGTCCCTGAATCCAACGTACACTGGGTAAAATCAATCTCTTTTCCGCATCCGGAACAGACGTGGGGCTTGTTGAACTCATCTGAAAAGATCTCTTTCTCTTTTCCACAATTGGGGCATTTACAGGAAAATGCCTTCAGATTCTTGAATTGCTCCCATCCGGGGCAGTGCTGCGGTGTCGTCGCCATGGTGAATCTCCTTTCGGATGATGTTCATCCAATTTAGCGGCCTAAGACGTTGCCATCTTCTTATTAATCTCGCGGCCGTAATCCTGGGCCATTTGAATCCCGCCTCCCAGTGAGGCGGATTTGAGCCTCAAGGGCCCTCCTACCATTTCCATTTTAAGGACGTTCTTCATGGTGTCGAAGATGCGTCCCGGGGCCTCGCCGCTCCATCCGAAGGCGCCGAAAGAGCCCCCCACCTTTCCTTCCAGCCCGGTCTTTTCGGCCAGAAAGAGCATTGTTTTCATCCCCTGCATCATCTCCCCGTGGTAGGTCGCAGACCCGAAAACGTAAGCGTCATACCCTTGCAGATCTTCCACCTTCTTTACACCGGTGACGTTAACCACCGTTGCCTCTGATCCGCTCACGCGGATGCCTTCGGCAATCAGGTCGGCAATCTTCTGGGTAGCGCCGGTCCTTGACGCATAGACAACCAATGCCTTTGCCATTACAACCTCCTAGCTTTCCTTGACCTCTTCCACGATCCCTTTATGTTTGGTTCCACAGAGGGGACAAAGGATTTCAATCTCCTTTTCATCTCCGATGAACTTCTCCCGCAGTTTCTCGGGTCCCAGAAAGCTGACATCTCCACAGGCGCACTGGGGGCATTCAGCCCTCACACGGTATTTTTTCTGTGACATGACAATACCTCCTCCACGTTTGGGTGCTGCTAAAGTCTTGGATCCGGACCCGTCTTGCCACAGTCCGGGATATAACAGGTTGTATCCACAAATTCACATTTCTTCTTGCACATGGGACATGTTTCAGGCGGAATATCTTCTTTGACAAGATAGCCGCATTCCTTGCACTTCCACTCTGCCATGTTGATCTACCTCCTTTTCGAGATGGTTAGGGAGGCCGGCCTGCCGAGGTCCTTCATCTGACCCACAGAGGCTAACGTAGGCCTCGCGAATAATTGACCATCATCACCCGATGCTTCTGGGTCTCTGAATCAACCCGGTTGAGCCTTTTCGTAATTTCGGGATCATTGGCCTTGATCTTCTTCAAAAAATTTGCCTCATCGATTTCAACCTCTATGGTTGCGCCAAACGAATAGGCCTGGCTCTCAGAGACAGCCGACTTCTTTATATCATCAAGAAGCGTGTTTAATTTCTGAACAATTCCCTTCAGTTCATCCAGATCCGTGTCGATCTCGATCTGAAATGAGTCATCGACCCTGGCCCTCTCACGGATATCCTTGAAAATCTTCTCATGAACAAGCTCCTCTTCCATGATGGTCTTCCAAAATCGCCTCACAGGGGGCGTGAAGGTCTCCAGTTTGGATAGGTATTCGTAAACCCTGGCAATGCCTCGTTCAATTTTTGCTAAATTGACCAACAGGTTATCAATTTTAGGCGATATCATACCATACTCCCGTCCTTTGAGGAACTCACCCGGAACAGCCATCCCGGGTGGGCCGGACTATCCTTTCCACAAACCGTGGATATTGCAATAGGCCCGGGCCGTCGCTGCCCCGGCGCTGACTGCGAAGAGGGCCTCCGGTGCATCGCCGGGATTGAGGAACTGCCGGTAGGCCTTGCCATCGGCAATGATCTCTATCCATTCGATAAAGTGTTTCTCCTCCATGGGATGGTCCACAGCACCCACCTTCACTTTGACGCCGTCTGCTCCTTTTTCCACTACGGGCACATGTTTTTCCTTGGCAGCGTCCACGGTATTTTCCTTCTGAAGCACCATCGGCTTGCCGCAGCATACCAATTCACCTTTGCCTCCGTGCACCACCTCGACGATATTGCCGCATACCTCACATTTGTAAATCTCGAGTTTTTCTGCCATGTCATTGCCTCCCTGATTAATAGGTTGAATAATGATGATCTCCATCCTTAATGTATGCCAAACGGCCTGCAAATGCAACCCGTACTATTTTTCCGCCGGTACAACAGGAACCAAGGATTCCTTCCGCAAAAATTCTTCAATCCCTCAATTCCTCAATCCCTAAATCCCTAAATCCCGGAATCCTCTCTAATAATTTTCCCCCAGCAATTCGAAATGCGCCTGAGGGTGTGCACACGCCGGGCATATCTCGGGCGCCGCATGGCCTATATGTATGTATCCGCAATTCCTGCACCGCCATACGGTCTCAGCGTCCCGCTTAAACACCCTGCCGGCTTTGATGTTGGCAGCAAGGTCATTGTACCGCTTTTCGTGCTGCTTTTCAGCAACGGCAATCGCCAGAAACACGGCAGCAATTACATCAAACCCTTCTTTCTTGGCCGTTTCAGAAAAGCCCGGGTACATCTCGGTATGCTCATAATTCTCGCCGGCCGCGGATGCCTTGAGATTCTCCACGGTATTTCCGATGACCCCTGCCGGGAAGGCCGCTGTTATCTCCGCCTCTCCGCCTTCCAAAAACTTGAACAGCCTTTTGGCATGTTCTTTTTCCTGGTTGGACGTCTCCTCAAAGATGGCGGAAATCTGTTCGAATCCTTCCTTCTTGGCCTGGCTGGCAAAATAGGTATACCGGTTTCTCGCCTGGGATTCCCCGGCAAAAGCGGTCAGCAGGTTCTTTTCAGTCTGGCTTCCTTTCAAACGCATCCGTCGCTCCCTCCTTATCAAGTGTCTCTGTTGCCTTATTTCCCCTGTCTATCGGACGTTTTTCAGGTCACGACCCGGAAAGATCATTGTCCACAAAATCCGCCAAGGGGCAGTTGCCGGTTGTCTGGTGCCGGTTTTTGATTTTTCCGGATCCCGCGTAATAGCGGGGTTAACGGATAACTTAATCCCATTTTCATCAACGCCCTTCCGCTGCCACGGATCCCGGTCCGCCCAATGGCCTGAAATTCTTTTTTGAAGCCCCGCAAACCGGGCACTTCCAGTCTTCCGGCAGTTCGTCAAAACGGGTTCCCTTGGGAATCTTTCCCTTTTTATCGCCCTTGTCCGGATTGTAGATATATCCGCAATTTGTAGACTGGCACTGCCACATTTCTTCAGGTGCTGCCATGATTGCCTCCTTATTCAGATAATGAATAGTAACATCTCTTGGGAGAGATCACCTCTCCCTTTTTCTTTAAGAGATCGATCGCCTTGGAAACCTCTTTGCTGTCAACCCCTAACATCTTGGCGATGTCTCCCGGTCTCACGGGCTTTCCTGCCTTCTTCATTGCCCCAATTACTTCCTTTTCCATAATTGCCTCCCTTGATAACGATTGACCCACCGAGTATTACGCATCCAATTCCTCCCTGAGCCAGTCCCGCACCTCATCTTCAACCGCGTATATCCCCCTGCGAACGCCTCGGCCCTGATATACCTGGTCTCTCAGGCCCTTCGGAACCTCAACCCGGGCAAGCTCTACGGCACCCTCCGAGGCCCGTCTGATGAAATATATCACCGGAACGTCTTCCCAGGTATTGAGGACAAAGTAATAGGTCTCGTCATTTCTCGACCTGACCATTCGATACCCCCGGCTCCAGTTGTTGCCCCACTCAAGGTAGAGCCGGACCGCCTCCTCAGGGCTCATCTCCCAGTCGATGGCGTCTACGAGGCGGCGGTTTTTCCTTAGTTCAGCTAATCCCATCATAATTTCCGCTTCCTTTCGAAATCTGTCCTGCTCCTCCATTTAAAATACTTCGGAAAGGCCCTATTTTTCCCACCAGCCCTTCCGTATATGGGCTTCCTTCTCGGCCTCCGCCAACTTTTTCAATTTGAATGCGGAATCCCTGAGTACCCCGAACAATACACCGCACCCGTTGTCTTCCCGTACCTCGTCTCCTTCATCCGCCAGTTCCAGCATTGTATCCACAAGGCCAAGGGTCTTTTTAATGCTTTCATCACATGGTCTCATCATATCATTTCTCCGGAGTGATCTGATCACTATGAATCTTAATAGAGAGCAGGTTCCGTGCCAAGTCGCACATCTGAAGTGAAAACATAAAAAAGGTCTTAGATATCCAATAGCTAATCCAACTCAATCCGTTGGGTCCCAATCAGTGGAGCCTGGAAAACCAACGTGATGAGACATTATTGTCTCATCAGCTGCTGTCTCGCATAACTATCTAATATTATAACAGATCCACAACAGACCAAAATATGTTCCAGGTCTTTTGACGACTCCGCAGAAACATCGTCACATCGCTGCCTGAGATGACATCTTTCAAAATCAGAGCAGAAAACGTTCTTTAAATTAAGTAAGTTGGATCAATGATCAACACTCGCTTTGGAAGGGGGCCGGAAACGAACAGTCGTGCAATATATGTCTCATGCGTTTCAATGATACACAAGTGTTTTATGAGACACTATGGACTGCGCGGTCCGGTTGGGTATCGATATGGCTTTATGGTTTTTCCTGGTAGCTAGTGCCTGAACGAAAAGCAACCTTTCGTTCAGGAAATCCGAAATCCGAAGCTCGAAATCCGAAACAATGACCAAAGCCCTAAATGCCTCAATGACAGAAACATACTGTTTTCAATCTGTTGCTTTTTGTCATTTGAACATTCGATATTCGTATTTGTTTCGGATTTCGAATTTTGCTATTCGGATTTTTGCTGAACAGGGGTTTCCGTTCAGCCACTAGCTATGAACGGATAGCGGATACCGTCATTACCGAGTGCCCGCTCCCTAATCATCGGTATTGAATCTGGAGAACAGCCGCGAGGTTATGAATCCGGCAGGTCGGCTAAAAACCGGTACAGCGTGGCCCGGGCCACGCCCAGGAGCCGGGCGGCCTTGGCCTTGTTGCCCCCGGTTTGGGTGAGGGCCGTTCTGACGCCTTCCGGGTCCAGTTTTCTCTTGGGACTGCCCGGACCGCGCCTTCTTCCTTCCCATTCTTTGAGTTCGAGCGGGAGATGCTCCGGCCGGATCATCTGGCCTCTTGCCTTCACCAGGGCGAATCGGACCGCGCTTTGAAGCTCGCGAACGTTTCCGGGCCAGACATAATCCTCCATGACGGCCATTGCCTCTTTGGAAAAACCGGGGCTCTCCTGCCCCTGTTCCGCCGCCTTGTGCAGAAAGTGGGCCACCAGAAGCGGGATGTCGCTCGGACGCTCACGGAGGGGAGGCATATGGATCGGGACCACATTGATGCGATAGTAAAGATCATCCCGAAAATTCCCTTTCTCAACCTCGCGTTTCAGATTCTTGTTGGTAGCGGCAATGATCCGTACATCTACAGAGATATGCTCCTCGCCTCCTACCCGCTCAAAGGTCCCTTCCTGAAGGACCCGGAGCAGCGTTGCCTGGACCGCCTTGGGCAATTCCGCCACTTCATCCAGGAAGAGTGTTCCGCCGTCCGTAATCTCGAAGCGGCCTTTTTTGTCCCGCACCGCACCGGTAAAGGACCCTTTGACGTGTCCGAAGAGTTCGCTTTCCAGCAGGCCTTCCGGCAAGGCCCCACAATTGACCGGCACAAACGGTTTACCGGACCGGAGGCTCTGGTCATGGATGGCGTTGGCTACCAGTTCCTTTCCGGTCCCGGTCTCCCCTGTAATGCATACCGGGTAGTCGTTGGCCGCCACATCCTGGATATCCCTGAAAATCTGGATCATCTTGGGGTCCTGCCCCACGATCCCGAAATGGGTCAGTTCCCCAAGCTGGAGTCGCAGCCCGATCAGCTCGGTCAGGTCCCTGAAAGAGGCCAGAACGCCCACAAAAGCGCCGTCGTGGTCCAGCATGCCGGTCACCCCCATCTCGATGCGACGCAATTTCCCTTCCGGCGTGAAGATGTTGAGGGGATACGTGGCGTGTTCAAGGGCATCGGGGGGGCCGTTCTTGAACGAGCATCGATCCCCGCAAAACGGCCTTCCAAAGGCCTCGTGACAGTCCCTCCCCAGGATATCCTGTCGCTGATAACCGGTAATTTCTTCTGCTGCCCGGTTAAAAAAGAGGATGCGTCGCTCCTTATCATGGGCGATAATCCCCTCTGAAAGGTTATCAAGGATCCTCTCCAGATTTTCCTTTTCAGCGGCTATGGACTTGAACGTCGATACGGGCATGCGCTCATCGCTCGAATAAAACGCCCCATACATGGAGCTAAAGTTCCTTTCTGTCACAGCCCCTATAACAGAAAAACATCTCTACCGAAAGGGCGAAGGATCTCCCTATCTTCCCCAGCCGGGGGCAGGCTGCGTTTACGCCTCAAGCATCATTCTGGCCTTCTCATGGGCCGAATGCAGGGCCGCCTCCACCTGTCGACAGTGGCGTTCCATATCCCTGGGGCCATCGCTTCCTGGAAAAAATATCGGCCGGTCCACGAAGACAACCTGGCGGGAAAAAGGGATAGGCAGGTAGACCTGATTCCATGTCTTTCTGAAGACAAAACGATGCGAAACGGCCACGCCTACCGGGAACAGAGGCGCACCGGTTTTCTGAACAACACGAATGATTCCGGGCTTGCAGACGCCCCGAGGCCCTTGAGGGCCGTCTACAGCCAGGACAACCGGGCGTCCTTCCCTGACAGCCCTGATCAGGGCGATGAGCCCCCCGACCGCGCCGCGCGTGGAGGAGCCCCGCGTCACCCGGTACCCCAGGGCCTGAGTTGCCCTCGCCATGCGCTCTCCGTCTCTGGACTGGCTGACCAGGAGGGTTGGGCGCATATGACCGAAACGGGGAATCAGCGCCAGTTCATCCCCATGCCAGATGGCAATGCCGCATGGGATATCCCGGGTCTGTTCCACCCCCACCAGGGTTGACCGAACCAGCTTCAACCACACTTTCAATGTCGATGCAGCCCATGTCGGCCAGCGTTCGTCCATCCATTGTCGCCAAGGGGATGTGCCCATGCATTCTCCCGCAATTCTGGAATCAAATGTTCCGGTATCCGGTGTATCCCCTCTAACGCCCCTTATTCCTGAACGGCGTCATGGGGAAAGACCATTTTCCCGGACAAACTCAAATCATACCCCGGCAGGCCGTTTACCAGCTCGCGGAAGGAAGGCTCACTCAGGAAACCCAGGAAAAGCTGTATCCCCTT
Organism: Candidatus Desulfacyla sp.; assembly: GCA_046484725.1. GTDB lineage: Bacteria > Desulfobacterota > DSM-4660 > Desulfatiglandales > Desulfatiglandaceae > AUK324. The sequence continues at coordinate 8,232 of JAWOIH010000068.1, forward strand.
TTCAAAAAAACGATCCTTCTGGATCAAAAAATCGAATCGCTCCCATCGCAGGGGGATAAAATCGAGGTTCAAGAGCCCGGCCACGGCTCGAATACCGGGTCCGGCATCCACACGGCCGGACAATACCTCGATGCCCACATCAAAGTGACGGCTGACCTCCCGGTCATATCCCTCGATACGAGAGCCGTCGATGCCTGCCTTTCGGAGTCCTGTATCCAGGAGGAGGCGGGTCCCGGTCCCCGCCGGCCGGTTGACGATCCGGATCCCCGGCCTGCCCAGGTCAGGGATCTCCTTGATCTTCTTGGGATTCCCCTTGGCCACAAGGAGCCCCTGCTCCCGCTTGCAGAAATTGATGATTCCGGGAACCTGCCCCAGTTCCTCCCTGGCAAAACCGAAATTATACTCCTGCTCATTTTCCTGAAGGAGGTGGCTCGCGGCAATATGACAGAGATTGCGCCTGAGGGCCCGGATACCGCCCATACTCCCCAGGTTGCCGAAGACCGCCACATGATCGGGATAGAGCCGGTTGAACAGGGAAAGGGCCTTGTCCAACAGGATATCGTTGCTCCCGCTGATGATGAGGAGGCCGTGATAGGGGGGGAGGGTATCGACCGTCTTGGGATAGTTGATGGTCTGGTTCTCCAGCCACTGCTCCACCAGATGGCGCGGAAAGAGCCATTTGCCCGTGGCCTTGGTGGCGGGAAGCCCCTTTTCCGCAATGAGGGCGTAGACCATCTTTTCGTTGATGTCGAGGAATCTCGCGATCTCCCGGGTATTGAACAGGGTCTTGTCTTCCATATGTCGCATGCCTCCTTTCTTTGTTTAATAGAGCATTTATGGGGAAATATGTCAATAGGGTGTTGAAGGGATGAGGCGCAAGGTGCAAGGCGTAAGGTGTGACGAACGAGGCGCAGTGTGCTCACCCAAATTCCGGGTTGACGCGGACAAGGAGACCCTGTATAATTTATTTCTGCGCATAAATGGGAGCATGGTTCAGGAGGCATCCGGACCGCATGATGTCATGAAGGCATCCGCTCCACGGGCAAAACACCGATAATCGTTAATTAAGGCCACGAAGGCCGGGGTATCAGAAGAAACCCGGAATTCGTGGCTTTTTTGTTTTCATATATCCATATTTGGGTTATGATTACGTTTTTAGGGCGCATGGATAACCCTCAATAACTATAAATAACCCTTACACCTTATTCCTCTGAACCCTGTCACAAAGAGAAAAGGTTCAACAAAATCCTGCGTCTTTGACTTCGTGGCTTTGTGTGAGTCCCGCGGGATTGATTGCGGCTATGCCGCTTTGGATGATGATTCGCTGGTAGGATGACATTCCATGG
>JAWOIH010000088.1:0-3023 GCA_046484725.1 Candidatus Desulfacyla sp.
GTGTCTTACGATCGATTTCTGCAAAAAGATATTCCGCCCGATGAACGTAAGGATGAGGGATTACAGGGGGCTTTCAACAGCGTTTTCCCCATCCATGATTTTGCTCATACGTCCTCTCTGGAGTTTGTGAAATATGCATTTCAAGATATTAAGTACAGTGTAGAAGACTGTCTCAGCAAAGGGATGATATACGAGGCATCCCTGCGGCTGACTGTTCGACTGGTTGTTTTTGATACGGATTCTCTCAATGATACCAAGAGTATTCGCGATATTAAAGAACAGGAGATCTATTTCGGAACCCTGCCGATGATGACAGAAAGGGGGACCTTTATTATTAACGGCACTGAACGTGCTGTTGTAAGCCAGTTGCACAGATCTCCGGGCGCCTTTTTCGATCATGATAAAGGAAAAACCCATTCCAGCGGGAAACTTTTGTATTCCGCAAGGATTATCCCATTAAGGGGGTCCTGGCTGGATTTCGAGTTTGATCCGAAAGATGTTCTTTTTGTGCGCATCGACAGACGACGAAAATTTCCCGTCACCATCCTTTTAAAAGCGCTCGGTTATTCCACCGGCGATACTTTGCACCATTTTTATGGCACGGAAATGATCGGTCACGATAATCTCGGCTGGTGGCGTGAGCCCAAGGCAGAAGATCTCAGACTGGAGAAGGTCTCCAAGGAAATCGTCGATCCTGCAACCGGAGAGGTCCTTGCCAGAACGGGCTCAAAATTCTCCAAGCGATTATTGAAAACGTTGCAGACAATGGAGGGCTTTCAAGCCACGATGCCCCTGAAACGGCGGCTGTCTCTTGATTTCTTAAGGGATGAAGAACTGCAGTTTGCCGAGGATATAACGGATCCCGAAACCGGGGATATTCTTGCCGGAAAGGGGGAAACCCTCACAGGCGAGCTTCAGGAGATCTTGAAAGAAAAGGGATTTGTAGAGATTTCCTTTGTGGATTCCAAACGATTACGCATTCCCATCGAACCTTCCGAGATTGTGAACCGAGTGCTTGCGGAAGACCTGGTGGATCCTGAAACCGGGGAAATCATCTGCGGTTTGAATCAGACAATCACCGAGGGTCACCTGGAATCCGTAAAAGAGAGAGGAATTGATGCACTGGAGTGTCTTATCCTGAACGGTCATGGGATCAGTTCCTCTATCAGGGATACACTGCTTGTGGACAAGATTGATAATGGGGAAGACGCCATTCTGGATATATACAGGAAGATGCGGCCCAGCAGTCCGCCGACGCCGGAAGTGGCGGAACGGTTCTTTGAAAACCTTTTTTTCAATATAGATACCTACGATCTGTCCATGGTTGGTCGTCTCAAATTGAATCATCGCTTGAATCTTGACGCCCCCCTGACGCTTCGCACTCTGAGGAACGAGGATATCCTTGCCACTGTCAAAGAGCTCATTAAATTGAAAAGTGTCGAGGCCGTCGTAGACGATATTGACAATCTCGGTAACAGAAGGGTAAGGGCGGTTGGAGAGTTGTTGGAAAACCAGTATCGCATAGGTCTTGTGAGGATGGAAAGAGCGATCAAGGAGAGGATGAGCCTCCAAGAGGTGGAGACGCTGATGCCTCACGATCTGATCAATTCCAAGCCTGTCTCTGCGGTGGTCAAGGAATTTTTCGGCACCAGTCAACTTTCTCAGTTTATGGATCAGACGAACCCGCTGTCGGAGGTTACCCATAAAAGGAGGCTGAGCGCGCTGGGTCCGGGGGGCCTTACACGGGAAAGAGCCGGATTCGAAGTTCGGGATGTTCATCCTACCCACTATGGTAGAATTTGCCCTATTGAGACGCCGGAGGGTCCGAATATCGGTTTAATCATGTCTCTGAGCACCTACGCAAGGGTCAATGAGTTTGGTTTTATCGAAACGCCATACCGGAAAGTACAAGACTGCAGGGTGAGCACTGATATCGAATATCTGTCAGCACTGGAGGAAAAAGACTATCCTATAGCACAAGCCAATGCGCCGCTTGATGAAAATGGGAATTTCGTCAGGGAGGAGGCAGCAGTCCGTATCGCCGGCGATGCACTGAAGGTTCCGGTGACGGAAGTGAAATACATGGATGTTTCACCGGATCAGCTCGTAAGTATTTCGGCCTCACTGATTCCCTTTCTGGAACATGACGATGCCAACAGAGCTCTTATGGGTTCCAACATGCAGAGGCAGGCAGTTCCCCTGTTAAAGGCCAAGGCCCCTCTGGTCGGGACCGGGGTTGAGAGGATTGTCGCCAGGGACTCAGGCAACTCAGTGATTGCCAAAAGAGATGGAATCGTTGAACATGTGGATGCTTCACGAATTGTTGTTCGGTCGGTTATTACTTCGGAAGCGGACGAGCCGGAGGTGGAGATCTATAAGCTGATCAAATTTATGCGATCAAATCAAAACAGCTGTTACAATCAAAAACCGATAGTGCGAAAAGGGGAGCATGTCAGGAAAGGGCAGGTAATTGCAGACGGTCCGTCTACGGAACAGGGAGAATTGGCGCTTGGCCGTAATGTCATGGTCGCTTTCATGTCTTGGGGGGGGTATAATTTTGAGGACTCCATTCTTATCAGCGAGAGGGTTGTAAAAGAAGATGTTTATACTTCGATTCATATCGAGGAATTTGACGTGGTATCAAGGGATACCAAGCTGGGCAAGGAAGAGATCACGAGAGATATCCCGAATGTGGGAGAGGAAGCGCTGAGAAACCTGGATGAAAGTGGCATCATCAAGGTGGGTGCCGAAATAAAGCCAGGGGAAATTCTTGTTGGTAAGATAACTCCCAAAGGCGAAACCCAGCTTTCTCCTGAAGAAAAACTTCTGCGGGCCATATTCGGCGACAGGGCTGGGGATGTCAAGGACACCTCCATGAGAGTGCCGCCGGGGGTGACCGGTATTGTGATTGATGCCAAAGTTTTCTCAAGGGCTGGTGTTGAGAAGGACGAGCGAACCCTGGCCATTGAAGCCGCTGAAATTTCGAGACTCAAAAAAGACCTTCAGGACGAGAAAGACGTTAT
>JAWOIH010000158.1:0-2503 GCA_046484725.1 Candidatus Desulfacyla sp.
ATCCCGGCCCCCTTCGCGGCCCGGTCCCTCATGGGCCTTATCCATTTCGTGGGTCTTAAGAAGATCATCTGGAGTCCGGACCCGGAGGCTGATATGGACCGCCGGCTGTTTGAAGATCTCACTCGCTTTGTCCTCTTCGGGCTCAAGGGATCCCGGGCGGGGGTCGATTTTTCTGTTGACACGTAGAGAAGAAGCCTATAAAAATTGACAGTTGATTCATATTTCAGACTGGAATGGCCCCATGGTGAAACTGGACGGAAAAGTGGACATGGCAGTCGGCGCCGGTTCCGGCATCGGATCCTGGTTAACCAAGAGGCAAATGCTCACCCCGGCCAAGGAGGCCGTGGTGGATGGAGAGAAACACCTTACCTATTGTCAATTGAACCAACGGGTCAACCGCCTTGCCCATGCGCTTCAGGCCCTGGGGGTGCGAAACGGGGACCGGATCGGCATCTTGGCCTACAACGGTTCGGAATTCGTGGAGGTCATCATGGCCTCGGCCAAGCTGGGCGCGATCCTGGTGCCCCTCAACTGGCGTCTCACCCCCTCGGAGCTGGCGTTTATCCTCAACGACAGCGGCGCCGAGACCCTCCTGTTTCACCCTGAGCTGGCCGGTTCCGCCCGAGGGCTCAAAGGCGAGACCCCTGTCAAACGCTGGATCGTATTGGGTCCCGGAAAGATGATTCAGGAGATGCCTTCGGACATGCCCGCAGCAGAGGCTTACGAACCGCTTCTGGAACATCAAGGCGAAGAAGAACCCCGGTCAAATCCGGTTCCGGACCTGGATACCCCCCACATTATCATGTACACCGCGGGCACAACGGGCCGGCCCAAAGGCGCCGTCCTCAGCCAGGGGGCCGGTTTCTGGAACGCTGTCAACCTCACCCTGGCCATGGACTTCACCTCCGGCGATCGCAATCTGATCGTCCTCCCCATGTTCCACATCGGCGGCATCGGCCTGTTTGCGCTGCCCATGCTTTACCTGGGCGGCACCGTGATCATCCAACGCACCTTCGAGCCGGCCGAGACCCTTAGGCTGCTCCGTAAAGAACGGATCACCCTCTTTTTCGGGGTGCCCTCCACATTCCTTTTCCTGATTCAACATCCGGAATTCAAGGCCGAGGCCTTTAGAACGGTTCGCGTGGTCATGAGCGGGGGCGCCCCCTTGCCCGTCTCCCTGGTCCGCCGATATCAGGAGGCCGGAATCATCCTTCAGCAGGGCTTCGGCATGAGCGAAGCGGCCCCCTCCATCGCCACGCTGAGCAAGGACCTTGCCATCCAAAAGGCCGGTTCCATCGGCAGGGCCTTGATGCACGTGGAGGCGCGGGTGGTGAACGATCAGATGATGGAAGTGCCGCCGGACCACGTGGGAGAACTGGTGATCCGGGGGCCCAACCTCATGCAGGGGTACTGGAACAGACCTGACGCCACAAAGGAGGCGTTTGCCGGCGGATGGTTCCACACGGGCGATCTGGCCCGAATGGACCCAGAAGGCGATCTTTCCATTATGGAGAGGAAGACGGATATGTTCATCTGCGGGGGCGAAAATGTCTACCCTGTGGAGGTGGAGAATGCCATTTACGAACTTCCGGAGGTGGCCGAGGCCGCGGTTATCGGCACCAAGGACGAACGATGGGGAGAGGTTGGAAAGGCGGTGGTGGTTCTCAAGGAAGGGAAGCAACTGACGCAAGGGGAGATCATGGGTCACCTCAATGGAAGGCTTGCAAGGTACAAGATTCCCAAAGGCGTGGTCTTTACGGAAGTCCTTCCCCGCAATGGGGCGGGCAAGGTCCTGAAGACCCGGCTCAGGGATACGCTTAAGTAATCCGGGGACCCCACAGCCTGTGCTGCTGACAGACCAAAGGGAAATTCCCGAGTGCAACATCAACTTCATTTCTTAAGGCAAAGGAGGAGAACAATGGATGCGAGAAAAGCGGCAGGGGTTTTGTTGGCGGTTGGTTTGGTTCTGGGCGGTTTGGGTACAGGCGCAACGGCAGCGGATCCGATCAAGATTGCCCAGGTGGTGAGCGTGACCGGGCCTCTCGAGGTGTACGCCAAACAGTCCACCACCGGTTTTGAGATGGGCCTTGAATATGCCACCAAAGGGACCATGAAGGTCCTGGGCAGGCCGATTCAAGTCATCACAAAGGACACCCAGGGAAAACCCGATGTGGGCAAACAGATGCTTACCGAGGCCTTTAAGGATGACCAGGTCGATCTGGCCGTCGGGGGGGTGTCGTCCGCAGTGGCCAAGGCCATGCTCCCGGTGGCCGAGGAGTTCAAGAAGGTCTTGATCGTTGAGCCGGCGGTGGCCGATTCCATCACGGGAGAGGACTGGAACCGCTACATCTTCCGCACCGGCCGCAACTCATCCCAGGATGCCATCTCCAACGCGGTGGCTATCGCCAAACCCGGGGTGATCATCGCCACCCTGGCCCAGGATTACGCCTTTGGCCGGGACGGCGTCAAGGCCTACAAGGAGGCTGCCGAGGCCAAGGGGGCC
>JAWOIH010000220.1:0-4657 GCA_046484725.1 Candidatus Desulfacyla sp.
GCCCTCTGCCTTGAGCGCGTCCGTGGTTTTCTGGACGGCTTGCTCGTAAGGCAGGTTCAATGTAGTACGAATACCAATGTCAGTTGTCATGGTGTTCTCTCCTAAGTTACTGTAATGTTTTGAGGTAAGCGATCAAGTCAGCCAGGTCGTCGTCGCTAATCTTCCAGCGAGGCATGTTGGTACTGAGTGACGTGGCGCCGTCGGGATGTTTTCCTTCCACGACAGCAAGGCGAAAGGTTTCAAGGTTGTATGCACCTCTTCCATGTCCCTCTTCGCTTTCACCACCATGTTCGCCTTTCACCTCACCAGCCAGCACTTCCCAGCGAATGTCGGGTGCATTCATTGTCTGCATTCCCGTCATGGTATGTACACCGCCACGCCCATGGGGGCCGTGACAGGAGGCACAGGTCAGGTAGCCACTACCCATCATCATGCCCGAGGGTGGGCCACCAGTATAAGTAATGTTCGCACCCCTTTCACTTGTGGCGGTGAAGTAAATGCGTTCACCGTTGGAGTCAAATGCTCCCACACCCCATGCAGTGCCGCTTTGCTGCGGCTGCGACACACAAGCCGCGAGCAGCAGAGTAACGATGACGGCCAATAAGCCCTTAGAGATCATTTTAATTTCCTGGTTCTAAGAAGACGGCGGCTTGGAGTTGCCAACATTTCGGACAAGCCAGACCAAGCCGAATGCAGCCAGCACAACAAGACCAACAGGAATCAGCCACATGAAGATCATCCCGATCCAACCGAGGGGAGAGGGAGAGGAAGCGTATCCCCAATTATTCATCATGCCGCCAGGTCCCATCATCCCGCCCGGCCCCCTCATGCTCCATCCACGATAACCCCACCCCCCCATCATGATGCCTCCTCCAAACAGGAGCAGAAGAGCGACGATGCTTATAATTCCAACGACCAACCAGTTAACTTTTTTCATTTAGTGTTTCCTTATATAGATAGAGTCTCTCCGCAGTGCAGACAGTTTTTCCAGTCATTCCGCTTCGCCAACTACTTCGATCTTCAAATCAAGCAGTAATAGACGAAGGGCTGAATGTTCTTCTGTCAGCGCCTCGTCTAAATATACGCGGGTACCTACTCATACTACAACAAACACCCCCCAGCCACATCCATCGACTGGGGAGTGTTTTCATCCGCTACTTGGGGGAAGCTCTAACAGGCAGAATTGCCTATTATTACAACGCAATGTTCCAAGAAAATCCCGAAAAAATGGTTGTGCGGGGGGCGCACGCCCCCCGCACAACCATTTTTTCGGTTATCTCTGTGAGGGAATGCGCATCAGCAATGCAACCTTGCGCTGTAATACTATATGCCTGCCGATTCCTCTAGAGCTGCAAAAACCTCATCGATACTCACTTGGCTTGATTCCGCAAATACACCCCTACGACCGCCTTGCCCCATAATCACAGCGTGAACACCTCCGACATAGACCCAGCCCTTCTGAGGAACCCACTGCTGTTCGCTTAGGTCAGTTAAGCCGCTGGCCAGCGCGTTGAAATTCATCGTTACAGCTGCGCGTTTACCCTGCCTGCGTTGTCCAATTTGGACGCGCACGGTCTGCACGCTGTCTATAATATCTACTCGAACATAACAGGGTATGATAACAAGCCTTGGTTCGTCTTCACTCTAAACCAAAACAAAAGTTCTAAGAAGGTTTACCTGGAGCGGTCTATGCTGCTTGACATAGCTTCGTAAAGCATCTACCGCGTGCTGTCCTTGTTTCTGCCGGTTGCGACCGTATTTCATCGGCACACCCTGTTCAGTGACAAAGCTCGCTTGGTAAACTCTCCCCGGCTGGACTGGCTGCTCGCCAATAAATAACTTCTGTAGCCGTTGGCCAGCCGGGTTCTCTGCCTTGATGTAGGCTTTCAACCCGAGAGCCCGCTTCAAATAGCCGCCCATCTGCTGATAAGGATCTCGAGAGAAAGTACGTTCCATGTTCTCTTCCAGCATCATGGTCAACTCTTCGCCTATCAATTCGATGGTCATGACGGGTGGGTTCATAGGAATGATGTTATACAGATCATTCAAAGTGACCTTCCCCGGCAGAATGGGTGCGCCATAGCGCCAACCGTTTGAAAAGGCTAACTCCGTCCCCGTACTCTCTTGCAAAGCCAGCAGCAGCAAATTGTCGAGGGTGGTTTCCAGCATCCCAACCCGGTCCAACGATTGGGCGGTCTCGCCCACGACCTCCGATAGCTCTTGCTTGAACGGTGCGAGGGTTGACTCGACAAGCGAATGCACTTCTGGATCCGGTTCAATCTCCTGCTCCACGACAAGCAGCTCGTGGTTGTAATCGGTGAGTTGACCTTCTTCCAGTAACAGGTCCAAGCGGCCCAAGAAGGATCCGTGGCTGCCAGATTGAATTATCAAACTATGTCCCTGTTGGATAGGTTGGTACACTCTGTTATGAGTGTGGCCACTCAGCAGCACATCGATCCCGGGTACGTCAGTGGCAAGCTGCAAGTCCTGAGGGAAACCCAAGTGCGAGAGCAACACAACCAGGTCCACCTTCTCACGCGAGCGAAGGTTTTCGATTAAGCCTGGCAGCCGCTGCAGCCCCAAGTCTGTAGTGAAACCTGGACTGAAGGGAGGTTTTATTAAATTGGATGCCAGTCCGATCAAGCCGATGCGCAAAGCAGCCTTTTCCAAAACTTGATAAGAAGCGAAGGGTTGTTCTGCATTGTTCTCATGCTGCAGATTGGATGCCAGGATTGGGTAATTTAATTCCTCAGCGCGTGCTTTTAAGATCTCTGGCCCATACACTGCATCCCAATGGACGGTCATGGCATCCAAGCCCAGCGAATTCAGAATGGGAGTAAGTGCTCTCCCTTGACTGCTCAAGGCTGGGTAGGTGCCGTGCAAAGTATCGCCGTTATCCAGCAACAGGCTTCCCTGGGGGCGCTCGGCTCTGATTCCTTTTACCAGCGAGGCGATCCGCGCATACCCGCCCGCCTTGCGGTACTCGAGCCCCTTTGGTCCGAAAAATAACTCCGGGTGCATGTCCAAGTACGCATGCACATCATTAATTTGAAGGATGGTTAGCTCACGTTGCATCTCTCTCCTCTTCACGAACTGTAAGTAAGTCCCTACCTAGTTTCTGCCGGAAGCGCATCAATCAACATTCTAGTACACGTAGGCATAAATGAGCAAGGAGTTAGATAGCAAGCGCCTTGCCCTGATAAGTCCATTTGAAAGGTTTCGCCATCGTGTGGTTGTAGTATTCGATAAACGCCAGTACCTTTCGTTTCAGGTCTTGGACCGAATTGTTTTCAATATTTGGTTGACAATCGCATCGTTGAGTTGTTGGGCGTCGGATGGCTCTGGGAATTTCCAAACTGTCGGACCTGATGGCTTTGGCAGTTTCCAGGCTATATACTCCGGTGAAATTTGGGCTATTTGCATGCCGAGGTGTTTCTTTACAGTTTCAAAATATGAGACTGGCGGCATCGCCCCGCTTTTTACCGGGGAGAAAGCCTCAGTATCGATTTCTACAACTGCAGGAACATCTTGCTCTCTGGCATTTCTAACAAGTATCCTGGTGTTATCGGACATAGATCAATTCCTCTCGATGTTTCTTTTAATATCTTATCCAACACGGATATCATCCCCGTAGGGGACGGCAGCACCGCCGACATCCTCCCCTGTAAGGGACAGAATCCCTGCAGATAACTCCGCTTGCGTTTCAGGTTGTTCTCGCCTTACCGGTGGTTGTTGTAGGGGTAAATCCTCACGATACCAATCGTCAATAGGCGACCAGAGCTTGCACCGTGGATATTGTGTATCGTGCCACACTTCACAACTCAAAGCCGTTCAGCAACTCTTTCAACGCTTGCAATTCCTCTTTGGAAAGGGTTACGCCCTTACTCATCTTCTCATGATCCGCGGACCAGTCGCGCAGGTCGTACTTCGGCTCCCTGTCATTCCAGCTGATCAGGTTGAGCTCCTTTGTCCAGCCTGATCCAGATGTAGACAACACGCCAATCTTTTTGACAATTTCGTATTTGATTTCGGACATGGTTCAACTCTCCTTACAGTAAATTTTCAACTGGCCCATCGTTCAGAAAACTTCCAAAGCCTGGTCTCTCCTGGTGAAGTGTCTCGTAGGGCGCTCTTCGTTGGGTTTGATTTGATTGTCTTTGCCGGTTTCCATTCTACCCCTCCAACCTCCCCAAAATGGGGAGGCTTTTGATCCTATCTATCGTAAGTAGACCAAAAACCTACTGGTTAGAAAACTCCCAAAGCGTATTCTCCCCCAAATCCGACGATGAAAAATTAGCATACCAACCAATCAATTAGATTGTCGTATTTGGGGGACATGTACCCGACGCGAAGCAGAGTGGTAGATGTCCGAAGGACGAAGGGGGCTTGACAGCGCGCCGATCTTCTTGGCGATTTCGTATTTGATTTCAGACATTGATCTTTTCCTATAATTTCAAATCATCCAAAAACTCTGACGCGAGTTCCACGCTAGTAACAAGCAGGTGATCTCGTGCGCGTGTGCAGGCTACATAGAGTAAGTGTCGTTCCTTGTTGTAAACTTCTTCGAGGCGGAATTGTCGCTGACGGTTTCGATCCGTTCCTGCAATGGAATGACTCTTCATCGTAAGCCATCACCGCGACGGCACGGAATTCAAGT
>JAWOIH010000229.1:0-3640 GCA_046484725.1 Candidatus Desulfacyla sp.
TTTGATGGTATCTATCCGGAGGTCGTAAAAAGGATATGGATGCTCTTTTTATGCATTTTGATGTCTCGGGCGTGGACACATGGGTCTTTGTGCCGCCGCTGGTGGCCTTTGTGGTCTCCCTTTTCACATCCATGGGAGGGGTATCCGGCGCCTTTCTTCTGCTCCCCTTTCAGGTGAGTTTCCTCCACTTCACCTCTCCCTCGGTCAGCGCCACCAATTTCGTATTCAACATCGTGGCCATCCCGAGCGGGGTCTACCGGTACCTGAAGGAGGGCCGTATGGCCTGGCCCCTGACCTGGATTGTGATTGTGGGCACCCTTCCGGGCGTGTTCATCGGATACTATTTTCGGATTTTGTATCTGCCGGACCCGAGGAGTTTCAAACTGTTTGTGGGATGCGTGCTCCTCTACATCGGGGGCCGCCTCCTTTATGAGATGACCCCGCACTCCCAGAGAGAAAAACAGGAGATGAAGATCCTCGAGGAAAAATTTAATCAGCACGTTAAGGCACTTAAAGCGTCGCAAAAACGGCGCGTCTCGTCCGGGCTTCCCCCCGAGGCCGAGATCAAGACCCTTTCGTTCTCCCTGTCGAGAGTGGAATATGAGTTCTGGGGACAGCGGTTTTCCTTCCACACTGTCGGCATGTTTTTTCTGGCCTTTGGGGTCGGCATCATCGGAGGGACCTACGGGATCGGCGGGGGCGCCATCATCGCACCGTTCTGTGTGGCCGTTTTCAATCTGCCGGTCTACACGGTGGCCGGCGCCGCCCTCATGGGCACCTTTCTCACCTCTATTGCCGGGGTCTTTTTCTACAGCGTCATCCCCGCGGCAGAAGGCCTCTCCACAAGGCCGGACTGGCTGCTGGGGATCCTCTTCGGGGCCGGCGGGTTTGTTGGCATGTATTGCGGGGCAAGGCTTCAAAAATTTGTCCCCCAGAAGTTCATCAAGCTCATGCTGGGAGTCATCATCACCCTCCTGGCAGGCCGGTATATCCTACAGTTTTTTGCTTAACGAACTCTCACCCCCCGGTTATGTAATTGAGGCAGTGTGACGACAGGAAAGATGATGGAGTTAAGAAAGATTCAGACTCCAGACTGATTTAGGCCCCTTGTTTCAATCCCGCCCGGCAGGACAAGATGCTGAACCCCCTGAAACGAGTGCATTTGACTTTCCCGCTGATCACAAGTTCATCCCATGAGGGTCCTGCCGTTAAGGCCAAAAGGTCATCCTACTTTTTTCTGTTGGGCAGCGACAAAAAAACAGGCTTACAAATGCACCGCTCTCAACAGAATCGGGCTGCAAAATAGACCCCGGATCAGCGGACCGTATTGGCGATGATCTCCGCTATTTCCTTGTCGGACGCCAGCATCACCTCGGCTACCCCGGTGAGCATTATTTCTGTGACGGCGGCGGCATTCATTCGAGCGATGTGCACCCTTCCATCGGATGTCTGGTAGATGCTCACACGGCAGGGCATGAAGGCGGAAAACGGGCGATAGTCGTCATTGCTCAGAATTCGAGAACTGTGCTTGCCGCTGCACACATCAAGTACCACCACAGGGTGCAGGGTAAATCCACGCTCGGAGAGCACCCCTGCCAGATTGGTAACATTAAGCAGACTCCAGCCCGCTTTCCTCACTTCTTCCTTGAAAGCCTTGAGGGTTTCGGGAAACGATTTTTTACTCTGTATGACCTGGACCAGTTGGGGCCGATCACCTGAGGTCCCTTGGGCCGAAGCCAGGCCCGGTAATATACAAATAGCAAAGAACAGCACCAGACCGGCGGCTATTCGTTGGCGGATCGTGTGCCTGGGTTTTGAAAACGCCATTTCTTTAGTCATGGGAAACTCTCCTTTTTTATGGTTGGGTTAATCCGCCGCTCTTTATGAATGGCGCGATTAAGGGTGACAGAAACCTACTCGCTGTTTATCGGCTATCACCTCTCTTTCTGAACACGCGGCACTTGGGTTCCGAGGTAAGCTTGGTCGCGGCCACGGACTTCAGACGGTCTCTTGAAACCGTTTGCTGGGTGCCGGTTCATGCTCCAAGTGTAGCCACCAGGTCTCCAACCCAGTGGGTGATAGCGATGACGACGACGGCTATCAGGACATGCTCGCCAACTGCCTTCCATGGTCGCTCACCCCGAGACTTCGCAATGAAGTAGCTCAGAACCATAAGAACGGACAATCCCCACGCAAGACACACGACGATGGCTATCAAGAGAGGTAGAAAAAAAACCGGCACTACGAAAGTCATAGCGAACATGAATTTTGCCATGAATGTTGCGATGGTGGCGCCCCATATTTGCCTTAACGTGTAAACATTTTTTGATTCCTCTGAAATATGTATGCCAAGGGCATCCGAAAAGGCGTCGGCAATGGCGATGGTGAAAACACCTCCGAGAACCACCAGTTTTGACCCTGTGCCGGAGTGCAGGCCTACCATCAGCCCAAGTGTGGTAATAACAGCTGATGTGAGCCCAAAAGAAATGCCGGTGCGCAACGACTCCTTCATATGATCGTCCTCGTCTTATCACCGACCCGTGAGGAAGCGTCTCATGAGTCTGGATAGTGGCTCTGTCCCGGTACGGAAAAGAAAGTGGGCATGTTGGACATAAAAGCCCGCACATAACAGTTTGTCTGCGTCTCAGGGCAGAAAACTTCAAGCCTGTCAATAAAGTCCTAACAGTCTATTGTTTCGGAATATCTTACACTTACTACGTTCCATTCCCCGAATCATTACGTGGTGCAGAACACCGGGAGCATCGAATCTTGCTGTTCTTGGCATGTCATGATTTTAATCTCAGATAGGTACCATGTCAATTTAGATTATCGAAGAACATCCCGCCGACAGAAAGGTCATTTCCTGGGGATTCTGAATCCAGGCCACCTCCCCGTGGATCTCCAGGTTGGAGAGGAGATTTTTTGAGAAGTCAAACCCCAAGAGCATGTGCCTGCCGGCAGCCCATACCTCGGTCGAGGTTCGCGTTTTAGCCGAAATTCGTTATCCCTAACAAATATTTATTCAATATCGGGTAGTTACGACTATTAGCATCAGCTTTTCGGCACTACGTTATTGAGCTTGGCTACAGTAAAGTTTCAGAAAAGGCGGGTTTCGTCCGGGCTGCCAAAGGAGCCCGTCATCGAGACCATCTCTTTCACGCTATCAAAGACAGAATACGAGTTCTGGGGGCAGCGGTTTTCCTTCAACACTGTCGGCATGTTTTTACTGGCATTCGGGGTCGGCATCATCGGAGGGACATACGGGATCGGCGGGGGCGCCATCATCGCACCGTTCTGTGTGGCCGCTTGCAATCTGCCGGTCTAGACGTTGGCGGGCGCCGCCCTCATGGGCACCTTTCTCACATCCATCGCCGGGGTCTTTTTCTACAGCGTCATCCCTGCGTCCTTCCCGGCCTCCTTCTTGATGGAGGGGGTCCCTGACCCATACCCTGTTCTCCCTCATATCAAAAAAAGTAGCGAAGCCGGAATTCCGCTCGCCAGTCGCTCTGCTTTTCGCCGTATTCGGTCTGGTCCCCCCCCACCGGGATGATTCCCCTGAGTCTCAACTCCAGGTTGGTGATCGGATCGTACTTGAGTTCCGGGATCAGGTTGAAGCTCCCGTCATTGAGGCAGACCATGG
>JAWOIH010000418.1:0-4851 GCA_046484725.1 Candidatus Desulfacyla sp.
TCCACCATCCCGGAGGCCAAAATATCTTCAATCTCGTAGCGGTATTTTATGGCCCATTGGGGATGGATCCCATCAATGACAAAGGAAAAGGCTTTGCCGTTTTGTAATCGTGCCGCCTGTGCGATAAGCGGTTTCATGAGTTCACCGAATGAGGTATCGATATCAAGTCCGTAAGCCCCCACATCGTCCCCCATAATTTTAAAACGTCTGAATCCCGATACCGCCGCCGCGGTAAACTCCTCCAGAACCCGGTCAATCTTTTTGCTTTTGCAGGGTCCGATGGCAAATCTTATGGCACAGTAACTGCAATTTCCGCGGCACCCTCGACAGATGGACAAATTGCAAGTCTTCGATTTCAGGCTTCTCACTTTGTTCTCAAGGGATGCGCGGACCTTGACCAGAAACTTCTCCGAAAATTCCAGGTTGGAAACAAGGTTATGGGCGCCCTGTTTTACGGACTCCGACAAGGATTTCCCCACAATAGCAAAAGGTTCGGGGACATCTGCATACTTCACGCTGATATTTTCGTAGAACCCGTCGATCTTTTCGACATCCTTTGTTGCGAGATAATGAATATCCCTGTCGCGAATCAGCTTTGAAGGCGCGATAGCCGGCAGGCATCCGTAGACCAGAAGGCTTCCCTTGAACTTTGAAAGGGCCTCGAGGCGCAACAGTGCGTTCGTCTCTTCTTCCTCTCTGAAGGCACAGGTAACCAGAACAAGGTGATCCGCGGTGTTGGGCTTCCGGGTTAGCTCATACCCATTCATTTGGAAATAATTTTTCATCTTGGAATAATCCATAAGCCTTCGCTCACAACCGAGACATTCAAGATATACTTTCATAACTTTCCTCCCCCAACCTTTTTATGGTTCTCCGCATGTGGTTTACAATAACGGGCAGCATTTTTCGGAAGCGCATGCCAGTATGTATCATGAAATTTTGACTGAATCAGATCCAGAAAACGGACATAGTAGTCTATGGGATACTCATCGCATTTTTGCCGCGTTTCTTTAAAACACATATAGTCGGGATGACTGTTGAGGAGGGCAAGGCCCCCGTTCTCTGCTATCCAGTCCAATTTTCTTTCCCATATCTCCGTATTCCTCTGCTTCAAAAGCACGAACAGCGTGAAATCCTGGGCGAGGGTATAAGGCAGTTCCATATACCCTTTGCCGGCGCCGTTTTCGTTTACCCAGAAGGGAAATATCGTTTTCGCTCCGTCAGGTTGCGGTTCAAAAGGATCGGTATCGAAAGTCGAAGCATCGTATTCAATATGCAGGTCATGTATCCAGTCAAGATTGTGCTGCATGGCAGGGGACCGGAACCCGACAGCCCCCCACTGCCTGAGATACTTATTGATCTTCTCTGCTCTTTGGAGGAATTCTTCCCTCGAATCATACAATCTGCCGTCATGATACAGGCCGTGGACACCTACCTCAAACCCGCGATCCATAAGATCGGACAATAATTCTATAGTGAGGGGATATCTTTCAGGGACAAAATTGAAAGAGGAACGCAATCCTCTCTCTTCCTCAATTTTTGAAAGCATAATGCATCTGTTATGCCCCGCCAGCGTATCCACATCATGGGTGAGTACCAGGGCAAATTGTTTTCCGTCGGGCCACCCAGGCCATCCGGGCGGGGTTTTTGCGGCTTCCTCATCTATAGGCCATGTCCCGTTATCTCCCGCATGTTCGGCAAATTTTTTCCGAGTGATCCTCCGCCGTAACCCGATCTGCACAGTGCGGGGGATAAACGGCCTGACTTTATAATAGTATTTATGCAGGTTTCCCATTGCGTACCTGCTTATGCCATGTGCCTGTAGAGCATGCTTCCCAATCCTCTGAGCAACGGGATGGGAGCGTGCTTGAGAACGGTATTCATCCGGCCGATGCCTGTTGCCTTCGAATGCAGGAAGGATCGCTTTGCGACATCATACCGGTAGTAGGAAATGGGGTATTGTTTGCATCCCCAGCCATTTTTAAACTGCATCAGACCTGTGTTATCGGTCGTGGTCCGGCCCAGATCCAGCGATTCGAAGCCTCGTAAGGCGTAATATCGTATGATCTCCCACATCAGGAGATTGCTGGGCCTTAGATGCTGAAGACGCCGGTCTGATGCGCCATATTTATAGGTGGCTCTGCTGCCGAAATGCAGACAGATATCCCCGGCGACAGCCTTGCCGTCATGGAATGCGAGGAATATGCGCCCCTGATTTTGTGCAATAACATGGAAGTGCAGTTTTCTGAAAAAATCAAAAGGCTGGGGAGGAAGACCGTGATGTTTCCTTGTAATGCAGTGCAGACCATAAAACTTTTCAAGAAACTCCATGGAATCATCCACTTCGACATGTATACCGCTTTTTTCGGCCTTTTTGATGTTTCTCCTGGTGCTGTCCCTGAAGGCCTTAAAAAGCGCATCCGTATCGCCGTTCAGCAGAAGAACGTGGCCACTGTAGGAAGACGACGCCTCTGTTTCCGGGAATAGACTGCTCCCCCCTCTGAATTCAAGGGACTTCCATTTGGCCTTAGCTGCATAGGTTAGAATGGCATTCACGGCTTCAGGATTGGCGCCATTGGAAGACAGAACTGGATCACAGTAATCCGAAAAAGGGAGTGAAACCCCCCTCCGCCCTGTCAAGAAACTGCCGACTTCCATCACCGGCAACATGACCATGGGATGACGGCCGTCGAAAACCAAAAAAACATAGGGTCTGTACCGATAAGCTTCGTGTAGCACCCTCATCCATGCCGAGGAATGGAAAACGGAATAGCATTCCGAGGCGAGTACCATATCGTCCCAGATGGGGCTTTCAACAGGATTAATGATTTGCAGGCTGTAAGACATATAATCCTCAAAAGGGCTCGTATAGAATTGGTGATTGTCGATTGGTGATTGTTGATTGAAAAACGATTTGAAAGCGGGTTGATGCATAGACGGAAACTCAAATTCTTTGTCTTCAATCAACCGTAAGAAAGCTCTCTTTCATTCTGACCGCTTTCCGTTCCCTCTTCTGAAACAATAGACTGAAGTTCCATGCAAACTTGATCTATTTGTTCATCTTTCAGTTCAGGATACATGGGAAGAGAGATATACTGATCAGCGCATTTCTCAGAGACAGGGAAACTGTTCTTCGTGTATCCCAGGGACCTGTATGCTTCCGTAAGATGAATAGGAACAGGGTAGTGTATGCCGCAATGGATTTTTCTTGAGGCTAAGCCGGCCGCGATTGCATCGCGGTTCTCCACTCTGATTGCATAGATATGATAAACGTGTCTGGCATAGTCGGCCTCTTTCGGAGTCACGACATCGTAGATGTCCTCCAAAAGCATGTCATACCTCGCTGCGTTTTTGCGGCGGGCTTCGAGCCACGCCGGAAGATGGCGCAGCTTCACGGTTAAGACAGCCCCCTGAATGCCATCCATTCGCGCGTTCCATCCCACCATCGTATGGCTGTATTTTTTTACCTGGCCATGATCACGCAGTATCATGATCTTTTCCGCTGCCTCTTTGTTATTGGTGACAACCGCCCCGGCTTCCCCATAGGCCCCGAGGTTCTTTCCCGGGTAAAAGCTGAAGCACCCCATATCGCCTAATGATCCGGCAGGCTGTCCTTTATATTGGGCGCCATGGGCCTGACACGCATCTTCTATGACAAACAGCCCCTGTTCTCTTGCGATCTGCAGGATAGGATCCATATCAGCCGTCTGGCCGAAAAGGTGTACGGGAATAACGCCTTTCAGCCTCTTTCTGGCGGCGGGATTCCGGCCTCTGATCTTCAGGTAGTCATGAAGTCTCTGGGGATCCATGGTGTATGTGCTGTCATCAACATCGATAAATTCCGGCGTGGCGCCGCAGAAGCTGATCGCCTCGGCAGTTGCGATGAAGCTGTTGGGAACAGTTATTACTTCATCTCCCGGACCGACACCCATTGCCATAAGGGCCAGCCATAGCGCATCGGTTCCACTGCCCACTCCGGCACAGTGCCGACAATTGCAAAAGGCTGAAAAATCACGCTCAAAATCAGCCACAAAGCGACCTCCCGCAAAGGCTGTTTCATCAAGCACTTGCTTTATGGCGCTATCGATTTCCTGACGGATGTTTTTATACTGTGCTTTGAGATCAAGAAAGGGAACTTCCATGGGTTTATCTCCTCATAAGGATTAATAAGCATGAATGGTTTGGGGTTGAGCTGGAATTCTCTCCCCTGGTGGAATAAAAAAACCTTCTGTTTGTTTCTCTTCCCATACATTCCGAAGAAAATATTTGTACGTTTCCTCGATACCCTTTGCCAGCCTGACGCCTGGTCTCCATCCAAGCCCGTAGAGTTTCGATACATCGAGGAGTTTTCTCGGCGTACCGTCAGGTTTGCCAGGATCGAATACAATGTCGCCTGCAAAGCCTACGATGTCCGCGATGAGTCTTGCCAGTTGCCGTATGGACAGATCTTTGCCGACCCCGATATTGATGATCTCGCTTCCTGAATAGGTTTCCATCAGGAAGAGACAGGCATTCGCGAGATCGTCCACATACAGAAATTCTCTCATCGCTCTTCCTGTTCCCCATATTGTAACCTGGGAGAAATGTCGCATTTTTGCTTCGTGTATCTTTCTTATAAGGGCCGGCAGAACATGGGATGTGTTCGGATCAAAGTTGTCGTGAGGGCCATACAGGTTGGTGGGCATAACACTGATAAAATCAGTGCCGTATTGACGGTTATAGGCCTGGCACATTTTGATTCCGGCAATTTTGGCAACTGCGTATGCCTCGTTGCTGGCTTCCAGAGGGCCGGGACGACACCAATCGCCGCGATGAGACCACGGTGCGCGGGCGCCTGCGCTGGCTGCCGGG
>JAWOIH010000085.1:0-15200 GCA_046484725.1 Candidatus Desulfacyla sp.
TACAAGGGATTGTCAACAAGATGAAACCACAGGCAGGGATTCTCATTGGCGTTGGGCGTTGGGTGTCACCCATTAAAAGGCCGCTGTTGACCGCTATTTGGTCATGAAGTGCCTGAAATAATGGATTCAGAAATTCATTGTATTTGGGTAAATGGCTGTGTTTTGCCATGATGAGCTCCGAAGTCAGGTGCCGGGTTTTGACAAAGAATGTCCCATCTCGGGATTAGCATCGTTCTGTTTGTAAGGTTGTGAAACGTAAATCTTCGGATCTGGGCTGAGGGTTTTCGCTCCCAACAGGCCGAAAAGGCGCCTGTCAGGAGATGGGTATGGGGTATTTGAGTGGATGGTTCATAGGCTGAAAGCTCAAAGCTCAAAGCTGAAAGTTTAAGGCGTAAGGTACTGGCTACTGCGCAATTGTGGGGGATAATAGTGCAACTGATGGGTATGTCAAGTAAAAATTGAGAAAATTGGGGAGGAGTGCGGTTTTTTGTCACACATGTGTGAGGATGGGTATTTCAGCGCAAAGCGCCCGTATCATCCGCCACGCAGACGGCCGATAAATCTGGCGGCCTTGTCCCTGCCTCTCAGCGGGGAGCTGCCCCGGTGAAAAAACACCACCAACGGGTTCACTGGGAGGCGCTAAGAACCCGAAGTTGTTTATTGTTTTGCGGGGAGCCGGACAGGTTGGAAAAAGGGGTTATCGTGAATCGTTTCGCCGAGAAGGAGAGTCTGACCTTCCCATGTTGTGCCGTTGTTTCTTGATGCTGACAGTTGGCTTGACACTGGTTGAGGCAGACTTCTTGATACGCTGCACGGTACTATGTGCGTAGTCCTCCCGTGGCTTGTTTTACCGTGGCTTTTCAATAAGGCGCCCGGTTGCAAATCGATGCAATATGCTGGAGATGAGGGTCTGGTAAGGGATGCCGTCTTCCGCAGCCCTTGCTTGAAGTTCATCAAGGACCATGGAGGAGACCCGAATATTGACCCTTTTATCCTTTTTTAATGTTTCACGCGCGTGTTCCCTGTGTTTTTGGATCTCCTGTTCCAGGTTCTTGACGGATCTCCATTCTCCCCGTTCATAACTGTCAAGCAGGTCCTTTTCTTCCTGTTCGAGTTCTAATGCGGCCATTTTATTCCTCCAAATATTCACGAGTCGCTTTTCGACTCGGAATGATCGTTTTTAGAAACTTGCCATTCTCATCCTCAACAAACGGAACCAGATAGGCATAGCCCCTGATTTTTACAATCAGCATCTGTTGGTTTGGATATTTTGATGGATTCGGGTGCTCTATGATGTCCACAAGGTCACCCCTTTCCAAATGAAAGATCACCTGCTCAAAGCTGACACCCCGTTCTGCCTTCAGCTTTTCATTTTTTTCGTGATTCCATTTATAGCATGGCATAAGTGGTATATAAATACAATGTGTGCCTAATGTCAATAAAAGGTAGCGAGTGGAACTCCTTGAGAAAAAGGTGGCATCTCCAATTGAGAACTGCGTATACGGGTTGGGGGGTTCCCTCCCGACAGTCCGGAAAGGATCCTGTCAGCAAATGGGTAGGGGGTATTTGAGGAGATGGTTCATAAGCATAAAGCTGAAAGCTCAAAGTTTAAGGGGTAAGGTACTGGGTACTGGGTACTGGGTAACTGTGGGGAGATAACAGTGCAACTGATGGGTGTGTAAGGCAAAAATGGCAAACATCGGGGAGGAGGGCGATCGAGGGGCTGGGGGCTTCCCAGGACCGAGCCTGATAAAACACCTTCACGATTTGGGTGGCGCTTGGGCACCGGGGCTCTCATCCTCTCCTGTGGGTTCGAAGTTGCGCATGGCCGTCAGGAACGTCGGGAGGTGGACAAGGAGATGCCAGAGGCTCCTTCTGTGCTGCCAGAGCCTTTTTCGAAATCTCCTGCGCCAACCCGGATCTGAATAGAATCGTTTGACAAATCGATTGTAAAGTTCGTCAAGCCGTTCTTTTGACGCGATCTCCTTTGGGATGAAAACAAAGTTGAGGCAGTTCATCTTGCGCCAGTCATTGTCGAATGTCCCCTGGTCGAATATGGTGGACCAGACGGGGGCCCCGGGAAACGGCGTAAACTTGGACATGTTCATATCGTCAAGCCCGAGCGACATGACAAAATCGCCGGTCCTTGAGGTGGACTCCTCCGTATCTCCGGGAAGCCCCATCATGAACAGCCCCTTTGCCCTGAGGCCTGTCGTCTGAATACGTCTCACCGTATCCCTCACCGCCTCGAGGCTCACCCCCTCCTTAAAGAGCTCGATCTGCTGAGGATCCCCGCTCTCGATCCCCAGGGAGACCTGGAGGCAGCCGGCATCTTTGAGCATGTGCAGGAGATCATTATCCGCATGGCCCACGCGCACCGCGCAGTTGAACTGCATGCCGAGGGGCCTCGAGGCGAGACGGTCGCAGAGTTCCTGAATGCGCCGGCGGTGGGCCGTAAACAGATCGTCGTAAATATTGATATGACGGACCTTGAAACGCGTCCGAAGGTGGCGCATGTGCTCGTAAATATACTCGGCCGAGTTGTAGCGATACCCCTTCTTGAACACGGACCGGTCGCAGAATGAGCATTGATAGGGACATCCCCTGCTGGTGATCATGGTTGCGCCAGGTCCCAGGATGTAGCTGAACAGGGGGAGGTTATACCCCTTTGGAAAGCCCGCCAGTTTTTCATAAGCCGGGAACGGGAGCGCATCCATGTCCGGGATGTGGGCCCTGGGCGGGTTGGTTACGGGCTCGCCGTGATCCCTGAAAATGAGGCCGTCCGTCCGGTGAGGGTCCTCCCCGGATGCGAGGGCCCCGAGGGTCCCTTCCCCTTCGCCCGGGCAGAGAAAATCGATGTTGTTGTAGTCCTCAAGGATGGAGGCACCCAACGCAGAGATGTGCACCCCGCCAAAGACCGTTTTGATCTCGGGCCGGGCGTCCTTGATCCGTGTGGCGAGCTCGTATCCATCGAGGAATCCGGAGGTGGTCGCAGAAAAGCCGACCATGTCGGGACAATAGTCAAGGATGATCCCGGCGTTGGCCGCGTTTCCCAGGGGGGCCCTGGGCCCCAGGCAGTCGTGGACAAACACCCGGTGCCCGGCCCGCTCCAGGCATGCGGCGATAGAGAGGAGGCCCAGCGGCGCCATTCGATTGGCCGTGGGCGTGATGTCCGGTTTGCCCGGCATCCAGTTGGACCCGGTGGGATGGACAAGTACGATTCGCATTTTAAAATCCCGGTAACACGTTAGCCATTTCTAAATATGGCAAAAGTCTGAACTGTTACAAATCCCGGCTATTTTCGGGGCCTCCTCGAACTTACAAAAAAGGCCATGATGTAGATCGTTCCCCCTATTAGAACCGCCATTGCCGGAGCCAGTATCAGAGAACCGATCAGCCATTCGTACAACCGTTCCGGTGCCTCGTAGCCGAGTGTCTTGAGGGAGATCTCTGTCAAGAACGTTCCATGACGGACAAAATACCCGGTTTCTATACACAATGCAGGAACCAAAGGGGGAACGCAGAGCTGACTGCTGCTTACCGCCGCAATCTTATTAAGCCTAAAAAACCCTGCGGCAAAAAGTATGACAATTGTATGACAGGCGATCAAGGGGAGCGTCCCAAGAAATACGCCTAACGCCCCGGCCGAAGCCAACTGTCCAGGGGAGGCGTTTTCTGTAAGGAGCGTCTTCAGTGACTTGAGGGGATGAAGTACTGTAATTTTTTCCCCAGCCCCTTTTCCACTATTCACGATCTTCCGATGCGGCCAGGGGAGAATGGACCTCATGGTAAGCTTTGCATTGAGCCGACTGAGCCGAAAATTATCTAAGAAGAGGTGAAAATGGCTGATCCGCTCCTCTTCCCGGGGATAATAGACATAGATATCCGTTTCCAGCAATTCAACGCCTGCCCAGGCCGCCTTGACCAGCACTTCGATCTCAAAGGTGTAGCGCTTTTCATAGAGTTTCAAGTTTTCAAGCACCGACAGGGGATAAACGCGAAAACCGCTTTGCGCATCCCCCAGGGCCTTTCCGGTCTGAAGCCTCAGCCAGAAGTTGGAAAACCCTCTTCCGAACCGATTTGCACGAGGGACGTTTGCATGTTCAAAGTCGCGCTTTCCAACGATAATGGCATCCGGGGATTTTTGTATTAAGGGAAGAAACCGTCTGAAATCCTCCGGGTTGTGCTGGCCATCGGCGTCAATGGTCGCAATATGGGTCATGCCCAATCGCCGCGCCTCTCGGGCCCCGGTCAGGATGGCCGCACCCTTGCCGAGGTTTCGCGGATGACGCGCCAGATGGATGTTGAGGCCTCGAAGCGGGGTTATGGGGTCATCCATGCTGCCGTCGTCTACCACCATCACCTCGCCGTGAACCTGAAGGGCCTGGCTGACCACCCTTCGAAGGGTCGCAGCGTGATTATAGACCGGTATGACAATGAGGATGCTGAGCAGGGCGGAATCCGGCGGCTCCTCAGACGGTGCAGCCTGGAAATCGGGAATCGAAGGGGGTAGATGTAAAGACGCCATGCTTATTCGGGGGATGGAACCAGACACGCTTGCGCCAGTTCGACCAGGGTTTCGATCGCCTTCCCATTGAAAAACACGATCCCGCGCCTGTCCAGGTGAAGGTCCCCGTAGGGCGACCGGTTGGATTCCGGCATCTTTTCCAGCACAAAAAAGACCGAGCCCATAGGTCCGATGCCTGCCAGGGGAATTTCAGGCGGACATCCCAGGTCGCAGATGCCGCAGATCATCCTTTCCGTCTCGCCGCCGGCCATGCCCGCCAGGCCGGCATGCAAGGAGGACATCCCTGAAGGAGAGGTTTCATTGATCACGTAGCCGGTCCCCGTAAGTCCGAAACAGACGGCCGCCTCCCCCAGAAAACAGTTGGGGAGGGTATAAGAAAAGAGGGCCGGGCTGGCCATGAGTCCCCCGCCGGGCATGACGGTTTCAAAATATGACATGTCGGTCTTAAGACACCCGTACACACTCCCTGCAACGATACCTATATCACGTTTTTGTACCCATTCATACAATCCCGCATCCTTCAAGGCAAATCCGATGGCTGCCAGGCCCAGACGGGACAGATCATCCATCCTTCCGAAGTGCGGGTAGGGGGTATCAAAGACCCGGTCCCGGCGGACTCGGGGCAGTTCACCGGGTGGCATGGCAAAACCGTTTCCCGCGCCTCCCGTACCCATCCCGCCGGCGGTTACCCAGCCCAGACCGGTGACCGAAGCAATCATTCGGGTGCCCCCTTTCCCAGGATCATCGCGGCGTTGATTCCACCGAATCCCGAATTGGTGGACAAGAGATAGTCGCCGGAAATACTCACGGGATACGGGTGGACGCGCCCTTCTGCCCCGGCTTCGGGTTCCAGGAACCCCACGGTGGGGGGCGCCGTCTGGGAAGAAAGGACCTGTACGCCCAACGCCGCTTCAATCCCTCCCGCAGCGCCCAGGGTATGGCCTATGGAGCCTTTCACGGCAAAAACAGGGGGTTTTCTATCCCCAAACACGCCATGGAAGGCGGTCAGCTCCATGGCGTCATTATGGATTGTCCCGGTGCCGTGGGCACAGATGGCGGATATCTGTTCCGCCCTCAGTCCTGCCCGCTTCAGGGCCTGTGAGATGGCCTTTATCAGACCGGAGCCGTCCCTCGCCGGGGCAGTAACGTGGGCGGCATCATTGGCTGCGCCCCATCCGAGGATCTTTCCCATGACAGGTCTGTTTTCCCTAATCGCCCTCTGCGGACTCATCATCAGGAGGGATGCCGCGCCTTCCCCCAGGGACATCCCGATCCTTTTCCGGTCAAACGGCATGCACGGGACAGGGGACAGGGCGCCCAGGGATGAAAAGCCGGAGAACACGAACTCGGTCACCAGGTCCGCACAACAGACCAGCACCGCATCCCTCATGCCGGATGCGATCATGGCCGCTCCCCTGGAAAGGGCAATGGCCGAGGAGGCACAGGCCGCGCTGATATTGATGCCCGGCTCCCGCAACCCGAGCGCCCGGCCGATGGCCTCGGGTATGGAAGAAAGGAGGATATCACGGGGATCGGCCTGCTCCCCTCTCCGTATTCGCTCCAGGTTGTCTATCCCCGCCTTGGTTGTGGCGGTAATGAGAAAGGCGTCTGATGGGACCGGCCCAATCCCCTGCATCAGACGATCCAGCAGATCATGGATCATGGATTTCCCTCCGGATGGGGCCAGATCCGGGATAGAGGCTGCGACGTCAGACGTATAGTTGGCGGTGGGGAACCTGGACACGGGTCTGATGGCGGTCTGACCGGCCAGGAGCCTCTCCCACAATTCCTGGAGGGTGCCGCCCAGAGACGTAACCGTGGCAAGGCGGACGATCCACACCTGGACAGGGTCAGATTGCATCGCCTCTACCTGTCAATTTCTCCACGGCAACCCGTGTCGCCCACCGAAAAAACGCCCTCGCGTATTCAGCGCCGGCAAGATACATCCCAACAATGAAAACCAGATGTGACAGCCCGTAGGTCACGGGACCGCCGATGGCCACGATGAGCGGTTCCTGCAGGTGCAGGGAAACCATTCCCAGAAGCCCTACCGCGGGCCAGCCGATAATATAGCTGATGCCGATGGCCGATATGCCGACCATCATTCGGGGGGTGGGCCGCTGTCGAAATGCGCTCAGATCGGCCTGATCCTCCATGGCAGTGCGGACAAAACGCGTGCCCGCGATCTTTATCAGAATTTTTTCCATGATCCGTTTCATGATTCCCATCGGTTTTCAGAAGATCGTCAAATCAGGGGTCCCATTCGAAATTGGGTTGAATTCCGCTACTGAACTATGTAAAACCATTGCCAAGTAGATTCCCTGTTTTCTTTGGAAAATCATCCCGAAAAAGGCCGGTGCAATAACCTGAGATCCCGAACCGCCTTTTCCAGAGAAATAGATTCTAAGTTAAACGACCTTGTACAATCAAGTTTTTTGAGAAAAACGGCGTATCATTGAAGACGGCCTTCATTCAAGGTTCCATCTGATTTTTTTTAAGACCCGTGGGTGTGGCTGCAAAAGGGCCGGAGAATCTGTCGTGTGCTGGGAATTTTTCGACAAGATCTACTGTATTTCGCTGGATGAACGATCAGACCGCCGGGAAGAGGCCAAGGCTCAGTTTAAGGCCGTGGGACTGTTGGAGAGGGTTGAATTCGTTATTATCAGCAAGCATCCTTTTGACTGTGAACAGGGCATCTATGAATCGCATATGCTCTGCATGAAAAAAGGGCTCCATGCAAACGCCGCCAACATGGTCATCTTTGAAGATGATATCTGTTTTGACAGGTTTGCCCCTGAAACCCTCAGGAACTCCATTGAGTTCATATCAACCCATACAGACTGGGACATATTGTTCCTGGGATGCATGGTCAAGGGGAGCAGCAGAACCGAAAACAGGTCCGTGCTGAATGTCCGGTTCCGAAGCCTGTGTCATGCCTATGTGCTGAACCCGCACTTCGCAAGGCGCCTGGTGGACATTCCCTGGCACAAGGCGCCGTTGGATGACATGCTGCGCGACTTGAAGGATGAGCGTTTTTACGCAGTCTATCCGTCTTTTGCATTTCAGAGCGATTCCCGCTCGGACAACCAGAGGTATCTCCCATTGGACAGGTTCAGGAGGGTGTGCGGAGGACTTCAATGTTTACAGAAGATGAACGAGTTCTATCATCTTAACAAGGCAACCATCATCGGGATCCATATTATCTTCGTGGTATGCATCCTGATTGGCATACTGACGATCTCATACAAATGAAATCCATCCCCATCCATTTTCGCGCCCTGACCCTTTCATGGGTTGTCGTAGCGGGTCTTTTCGCTGCCGCCCTGTTACGGATCGAGATCGATACGGATATCACCCGTTATCTCCCCCAAAAAGATCCCGTGATCGCCGATGCGGGATATGTTTTTATGAACCATCCGATACAGGATCGGCTTGTCATGGATATCGGGTATCCAAAAGGGGATCCGGATGCGCTTGTGGAATGCGGCGAGCGGGTGGAACAGAAGCTGAAGGAGAGCGGCCTTTTTAAAGAGGTCGGCACGGAGAGTTTTCAAAACCTCATGCCCGAGCTGATCGTCCATATCCTGGATAACCTGCCGGTCATGTTTACCCAAAGGGATCTCGACGACAACGTAAAGCCTCTGCTGGAGGGTGCGTCCATACCTGAGAGACTGGAAGATATCCGGACGGAACTGCTCAATCTGGGCGGCATCGGCCAAAGCCGATTTATCTCAAGAGATCCTCTGGGACTGAGAAACCTGGTCCTGGCCAGGTTGTCCCACCTTGCTCCGCTGCAGAAAGTCGAGATATACAGGGGCAAGATCCTGTCCCCTGACAGGGAACACCTTCTCCTGGTTACCCACCCGAACGAGTCCGGCACCGATACCGCCTTTGCGCGAAAGCTGGCGGATCTGTTTGAAACGGTAAGGGATCAGGTCAACAGAAATCGCGCTCTAAAGGAAGGTCTCATCTCCCTTACCCCGGTGGGCGCATATCGGGCCGCCCTGGATAACGAGATCATCGCGAAACGGGATGTCCGGAAGGCGATCCTCCTGGTAACGGTGGGGATAACACTCCTCCTTGTCTTTGCCTTTCCCAGACCGCTGCTCGGTCTTTTTGCCTTCCTGCCGGCCATCGCCGGGACCGTAGGCGCGTTCTTTCTTTTCTCCCTCCTGCACAGATCCATTTCCATCATGGTCTTAGGCTTTGGCGCAGCGGTCATATCCATCACCGTGGACCACGCCATCGCCTTTCTCCTGTTTCTCGACCAGCCCCATGCAACCTCGGGCAAAGATGCCTCCAGAGAGATACGCACCGTTGGATTGCTCGCGGCCCTGACCACCATAGGCGCCTTCGGAGCCCTCTGTCTCTCCGGCTTTCCCCTTTTTGAACAGATCGGCCAGTTCACCGCCTTCGGCATTGCCTTCTCATTCATATTCGTTCATATGGTTTTTCCGACGATTCTCCCCTCCATGCCCGCTGCAAGGCCAAGGCTTCTCCCTCTCCGGCCTATTGTGAGTGCATTCTTTTCGTTGGGGAAAACAGGGGCCGTTGTTGCATTTCTTTTCGTGGTTGGGATGTCTTTTTTTGCAAGGCCGGAATTCAACGTGGATCTGAATGCCATGAATACGGTCAGTCAAGACACCGCGGCCGCGGAAAAACTGGTGGCGGATGTCTGGGGGAGTGACATGTTCCGCAAGACCTTTCTGCTTACAGAGGCGGAAAGTGTGAAGGATATTCAGGACAAGGGAGACAGGCTGCTGGAGGCGATGGAACCGGATATAGCCACCGGCGTGATCGCTTCCGGGTTTGTTCCGTCAATGATGTTTCCCGGCAAAGAGAGAAGGGAACAAAACCTGAAGGCATGGACACGATTCTGGAACCCCGGCAGGATTGCGGAATTGAAACGAACCTTTTCAGTCGCATCTGAAATGGGTTTTGCCTCCGGTGCGTTCGAGCCTTTCTACAACATACTTTCGGCGCCCTCGTATCCGTCGCAATCGACGGATATTCCTGACAAGTTCCTGGACTTTCTTGGAATCGCAAAGAGAGACGACGGATATAAATGGACCCAGTTATCGAGCCTCACGCCCGGCGAATCCTATGATGGTGAGAAATTCTACGCAACCTACCGATCTTTTGGGAAAATATTTGACCCGTCTCGCTTTTCCATCAGGATGGGGGAACTCCTGTTCTCCACGTTTATAAAGATGCTGTACCTGGTGGGCGTCAGCGTGATCGTTCTCCTCATCTTCTTCTTTCTTGACTGGAAACTCACGCTGGTGTCCCTGCTCCCCATCCTCTTTGCACTGGTCAGTACGGTGGGGACCCTCAACCTGATCGGGCATCCATTGGATATACCGGGGCTTATGCTGTCCATCGTGGTCGTCGGTATGGGCATCGATTATTCCCTTTTCATTGTCAGGGCCTATCAGAGATATGGAGATGAGTCTCATCCTTCCTTCGAACTGATCAAAATGACGGTTTTTATGGCATCCGCCTCCACGATCATCGGTTTTGCCGCCTTGACCTTTGCGGAACATTCGATGTTGAAAAGCGCGGGATTGACATCCCTTTTTGGAATCAGCTATGCCCTTATAGGCGCGTTTCTCATATTGCCGCCCATCCTGAAACATATGTTCCAGACCGAGGCAAAAGGAGCGGGGATCCCCCGAAAAACTTCGGATCTCATCTTGGGTCGGTACAGAAAAATGGAGCCGTATTTCAGGCTGTTCGCCCGCTTCAAACTCATGCTCGACCCGATGTTTTCAGATCTGCCTCGCTTTTTTGACGCTCCCCTGGCTGTCAGGACCATCATCGACATCGACATCGGATATGGAGTCCCTGCATGCTGGCTTCTTGAAAGGTTTCCGGACGCAAAGGTCTATGGAATTGATCCCGATCCCGAGCGGGTCAGGGTTGCATCCATTGCCATGGGAGAGAGAGGCGTCGCGGAATGCGGCAATGCGCCGCATGTCCCCACCCCTCCGGAGCCGGCAGATGCGGCCCTTATTCTGGATGTCATCCATTTCCTGAATGACGACGACTTGAAAACGACCCTGGAGAGAATACGCAAAAACCTCGGTCGTGAAGGGATCCTGGTCGTCAGGGCCGTTATTCCTCCTGAGAAAAGCGGCTCATGGATGTGGAAGATGCAGGCCATAAAGATGAGGGTGTCCAACTCACCGGCATACTTCAGATCCATCGAAAAGATCAACGAGATGATCGTTCATGCAGGGTTTACCTGCAAACCGATAAGACCGCTCCAACCCAATGAAGAATCCGTCTGGTTCGTTGGAAAGGCGGTGAAGTAAGCGACGCTCTTCGCTTACCGGTAGAAGCTCACACGGTCACTCTGAGAGTTCGTCTCTCACACGCCGTGATCCGCTGTCGGAAGAAGGTGAGAAGGTAAGAGGGTGAGAAGGTAAGATAACCTGCAACCGCCGAGAGCAAGCAGTAGGCAGTAAGCAGTAAGCAGAGAACGGCAACGAGCAACCAGCAACCGGTACCTTGGGCCAGGGCTGACAAATGAACCTGCAACCGACAGACTTTCACCTTTCCCAGGCGCATGTGGCGGGATTCGCCTCATTCGCGGCAGCCATCCTCCTCTGCTTCATTGACGTACAACTCTCCATCGTTCCCCTGACGATATTTGTCCTCCTCTGCGTTGCGGCCCCGTTTTTCCCACGCGTGAGCTTCTTCCTTCCCATCGTGAGCCAAGGGACATCCGGAAAGCGGGCCGTTGCCATCACCTTTGATGACGGCCCTGATCCCCGCTCTACCCCCGCGCTGCTTCAACTCCTTTCAAAAAACCGGATACAAGGGACCTTTTTTGTGACAGGACAAAAGGCGTCTCGTCATCCCGAACTGATTAGGGACATCCTGTCCCTCGGACATTCCATCGGAAACCATTCCTACAGCCATGACAACTTTATCATGTTAAAGGGCGCCACGTCCCTGAAGAAAGAGATTCAATCCACACAAGAGATATTGCGGAGATCAGGGATTACCCCCCTGGCCTTCCGACCGCCGGTCGGCATTACAAATCCCGGGCTTTGGAAGGTTCTTCGAGAATTGGGCATGTACAATGTGAATTTCAGTTGCCGGGCCATTGACGCCGGGAACCGGCGAATAAAGAATCTCTCGACAAGGATACTGAAACGCCTCCGTCCCGATGATATCATAGCCCTGCATGATGCCATGCCCGCGGACCATGCCCTTTTTTCATACTGGCTGAATGAAATCGAGCTGATCCTGTCCGGCATCAGAGAAAGGGGCTTTGCCGTCTACCCCCTGTCTCAGCTCATCGGCAGGCCTGTCATGGCAACCAGGCCTACGGATGACAACCCCGATCAGGATTGAAAAAACAGGCCAAAGCTGATATTGTCTTTGTCGCTGCCGCTGTCCGTGGGAAATATGCCGCAGCCGCAGCTGTTATGAAAAGGGAGTTGCGAAGACTTCAACCGAGAGACCTTCGAATGAAGACAAAACCCGATCTGAACATATGCAAGGGATCCGGATTTGACTCTGCTGCCGGCCGCAACGCAATGCTGGGGTATCTGGATTCGCTGGCCACCATCGAGGACGACCGGCTCCAGAAGCGGCTGCTGAAGGAATTGATCCACAGCTACGTGATATTGGAAAAACGGGTGGACGCCCTGCTCAAGAACACCCTTCCTGAAACCGTAGCGGAAGAGATCAAATGCCAAAAGGGGTTTGCCCCGCGCAACTATGAATGCACCATCCTGTTTTCGGACTTTGCGGGATTTACCCGGCTGGCTGAAAAGATCTCAGGGGAGCAGCTGATTCATACCCTGGACCGCCTTTTCACCGGTTTTGACCGGATCGTCGATCGTCATCAGGGGACCAAGATCAAGACCATCGGCGATGCCTATATGGCTGTTTTCGGGGCCCCGATCCGTATGGAGGATCACGCCCTGTGCGCTGTCCAAACAGCCATTGAACTGGTCGATTTTCTGGATGCGTATAACAGGGGGAACGATCCCCCGTTTCACATCCGTATCGGCATCCATACCGGGAAGGTCATGGCCGGCGTGGTTGGAAGAGACCGCATGCAGTTTGATGTGTTCGGCGACGACGTCAACATTGCGTCCCGGTTTGAATCCTCCGGCGAGGCGGGAAGGATCAATGTGTCGGAAACGACCTGGCTGGAAACAAGAAAGCATATTGAATTTGAAGAGAGAGGGGTCGTGGCCCTCAAAAACAAGGCAGGCATGACGGCCTATTTTGTCAAGAGAAACGGCAGGACGGAGACATCAAACGCTTTAGGGTGAGGTGAGTCCATGGACGGTTACGATGCATACGACAGGCCCGTAAAAGTCGCAGAAGGCATTTTCTGGGTCGGCTTTCGAGATAAGCACACCAACCTCTTCTGCAACCCTTATCTCATCGTCGAAGATGAACAGGCGGTCCTCATCGATGCCGGGAGCCGCGGCGACTTTGCCATTGTCATGATGAAGATCCTTCAGACCGGGATCGATCCGGGCCAGATCGTTGCCTTGATCTATCAGCATTATGATCCGGATCTGTGCGGTTCCATGGGCAATTTTATCGATATGTGCGACAACCCGGGCCTCAGGCTCTTCTCGGAACAAAGCAACAAGCTGTTTCTCTCCTATTATATCCACAGGGACCGGTACCCGCTTTTGTCTTCCATCAATGAACACGATTTCAGATTCACCTTCAAGGATCGATCCCTGCGGTTTATATCGACCCCCTATGCCCACAGCCAGGGGAGTTTTGTCACCTATGATGAAAAGACACGGACCCTTTTTACCAGCGATCTCTTCGGCAGTTTTTCGACGCAGTGGGACCTCTTTATTCAATTGGAAGAGGAATGTTTGACCTGCACGGATTATGACAACTGCCCGAATGGCAGGGCATCTTGCCCCTTCCCGGCCATGATCGAGTTTCACCAAAGCGTCATGCCCTGCAAAAAGGCGCTCCGGCATGCGATCCATCAGATCAAAGCCCTGGATGCGGATGTGATCGCGCCCCAGCACGGAAGCGTCCTGAACAGAAAGCGCGACATCCGCTTTGTCGCCGACACACTGGAGACCCTCAATGGGGTCGGGATCGACGCCATTGTTCAGGAATAGATCTCTCCCCTTGTGACGCAGATGTGCCAGGCCGTGTTTTAAGACTAACGACCCTGCCGGCCCGCCTCATATCCCTTCTGGTAGGCCTGTTGTTCGGAATCCTTGTGCTTGCCGTAGAGATAGCCGCCCCCCAGGCCGACCGCGCCGCCGATGGCCGCCCCAAGTCCTGCATTCCCCGCAATGGCCCCCACAATAGCCCCGCCCGCAGCGCCCAAGGCCCCGCCGCTCAGGGTCCGCTGCTCGGTCTGGCTCATCCCCGCGCATCCACCCAGGGCAAGGGATAAAATCAAAATCAATGAAATCGCGAACTTTGTCATGACAGCCTCCTTTCCAATCAATGGATCTAATTTTTGCACGGATAGGTCTCGATCAGAAACCTGAACCATGTATCCACGGGTTCTTCATTCAGATACTCTGGGTGTTTCTTGACCCAATCCACAAACCGGGTCGCGACCTCGGCCCTCGGCGG
Organism: Candidatus Desulfacyla sp.; assembly: GCA_046484725.1. Taxonomy (GTDB): domain Bacteria; phylum Desulfobacterota; class DSM-4660; order Desulfatiglandales; family Desulfatiglandaceae; genus AUK324. Next base: position 14,117 of record JAWOIH010000085.1, read on the forward strand.
CGGCGGATCAGGCGGGCAGACCAGCCGTTTTCCATCGGAACCCATGGTGGCGACCACATGGTAGTGATAGGAACCCACCAAAAAGCCCATGCAGAAGTGAACCGCTTCCTTGTGTAGCGGATCGCTTTCGCACGCCGTGCAGAGAGCCATCAGGTCGCCCGTGGTGTCCACCACAAAGTCGTCCTTGTCTACGGCCCCGACCCAACCGGGAATCAGGAAGATCCCCATGAGCACCACCATCATCCATCGTTGTTTCATCTCCTTTATCCTCCTTTTCGTTTCAATTTTTGACGAGCGGTTTCGCTTTTGAAAACAGTTTATCCCGCACACACCGTTTCCTCACCCTGAATCAAGACCCATACGCACGTCATCCGGCCATTGGTCATTCCAGGGGAACGTCTCCTCATAGAGATGCGCGGCCTGAAGGACCCGGTCGTCCCTGTGCCTCGGGCCCACGATCTGAAGGCCTGCGGGAAGCCCCGAACCGGTCAGTCCGACGCGGATTGTGGCCGCGGGATGACCTGAGAGGTTGAACGGGTAGGTAAAGGCCACCGCCCCCAAAAGGGGGATCGGGTAACCCTCTATTTCTGCGGGCGGAGGTCCCTTGGCGCCGAATGCCTCAGTGGGCATGGCGGGCGTCAGGAGGAGATCGAACCGGTCAAACACCTCCCACAGGACACGGTTCAACCCCGTGCGGACCTCCTGTATCCTCATATGGTCATGGATGGAAAGGTCTTTGGCGCTGTCTAAGGACTGCGCAAGGGTCCGGCCCAACTCCGGCCGGATCCTTTCCAGGTCATGATGAAGCTGACCATACAGTTCCCAGTTCATGAGATCCGACCATGTCCGGCCCACGTCGGGGAGGGTCCCCTCCCACACATCCACATGGTGTCCCATTTCCTCAAAGGATGCGGCCGCCTTCTCCGCCAGGGCCATCACCTCTTTCTGAACCCGGGCGTATCCCAGGTCGGGGCTGAAACCGATCTTCAACCCCCTGGGACATGTCTTTAAGACCTCCCCATAGGGAATGGGCGGTCGAGGAACGGCGTCCGGATCTGCGGGATGGGCCCCTGCCGCACAATCC
>JAWOIH010000206.1:0-3880 GCA_046484725.1 Candidatus Desulfacyla sp.
CCGATCTGCCAGCGTCCGGCCTGGCCTTCCCGGCGAATGTAGGCGTGAGAGGAGATGATCATCCCCACCCCGCCCTTGGCCAGCGCAACCATGGTTTCGATCAGTTTCGGGGTCACCGCACCGTCCCCGGCCGCCATGCCTTCCCAGGTGGCCGAACGCACGAATCGGTTCGACAGCCCCATCCCATGTATTGTTCCGGGTTCAAACAGCTTGCTCATGAAGAAAACACCTCCTGTTAGCCAGTCCTTCCATCGCGTGCGGACTGAATGCGTTGTTTCAATGCCGACCTCTTTCGGGCCTGAGCGCCTGCGCATGATCGGCGCGATCGGGACCGTTCTGCCCGACGCCTTAAATGATCCTATGGTGAAGGGCAAAATGCGCAGCTATGCGACCTTGGCGAGGCATACCTCCCGAATACCCGATTCACGTAAACTTATCAACAAAGAAACGCCCTCCTCCTCACACCAATTTTCCTTGACATTCCTAAATGTTGCGATATGATACCCAGTCAATATACTTTAACCCATAGACATGAGCCACAAATCATGACCTCCGTCGTAAAAAACAGGGGACGCTGCTACTCGGTTGACTGCAGGGTGGTCCATGTAATAACAGCGCACCATACCATGGAAATCTTCTATAGATGCCGCAGGCCCCATCCACCACCTCGAGGTCAGGGCCCGCGAGGCGGTGTCGGCTGCTCGGGGCCAAAGGATTACCGAGGGACGGAATCTCTTTAGGCAAGGGATAGAATCACAGAAAAAAATCGAAACGGATTTTTGGAATGTCAGAAGGAGGGTTTCCATGATTGCAGTTCTGGTTCTAATCGGCATCATCCTTGTGCTCGCTGTCTGGGCGGTTGGCATTTACAACAGCCTTGTTAGGAATCGAAACCTGGTCAAAGAGGGATGGAGCGGCATGGAGGTCCAGCTCAAGCGGCGGGCCGATCTCATCCCCAATCTCATTGAGACCGTGAAGGCATACATGGGGCACGAGCGCGGTGTCCTGGAGAAGGTCACGGAACTGCGCGCCCAAAGCCTGCACACGGGAAGCGTGGAGGAACGGGCCAAACTGGAGGGGGCACTGTCGCGATCCCTGGCCAGCCTCTTTGCTGTTGCGGAAGGATACCCGGACCTCAAGGCCAACCAGAATTTTCTGGATCTTCAGACTCAGCTTTCCCAGCTGGAAGAACAGATCCAGATGGCACGCCGCTACTACAACGGGACAGTAAGGGACTACAACATCCGGGTAGAATCCTTTCCCAGCAACTTGGTGGCCCGTGGCTTTGCCTTCAAGCAAGCGGAATTTTTCGAGATTGCAGAAGAAACAGACCGGGCCGTACCCACTGTTTCGTTTTAAGGAACAGATCCCGGGCTGCCGGAAAACCACGAGAGCGCCTCTTGTTTATTTAAGGATGGTGGTGGCCATGCATAAGAAAGCCGTCTCGCTGCTGGCAGGCCTTATGGTCTGCCTTGCCTGGGGTGTAACCCCCTCCTTTTCCAATGACATGGAGCGGATTACCGACTTTCGAAGCCGGATTACCGTCCACCCCGATGCCTCCATCACAGTAACCGAAGTGCTGACGGTCTATTGCGCCGGGAGGGAGATTCAGAGGGGAATCGTGCGCGATTTCCCCACCCGCTACCGGGCCCGCTCCGGCGGAACCGTCACGGTGCCGTTCCAGATAGTCTCCATCCAAAAAGACGGCAGACCCGAACCGTATCATGTGAAAGAGGTCGTTAACGGCAAAAAGATCTACATCGGCCAAAAAGATGTCCTGTTGAAACCCGGCCTTTACACCTATGCCATCACCTATAAGACCGGCCGTCAACTGGGCTTTTTTGAGTCATACGACGAGCTGTACTGGAACGTCACGGGAAACGACTGGACCTTCCCCATTGAACGGGCCGAGGCGGTCGTCCAGATCCCAGAAGGCGGCGTTATCCTGCAAGAGGCGGCCTACACCGGGCCCCAAGGTGCGAAGGGAAAGGATTTTGTCATCGATTCGGAGACGGATGGGTCCATCCGGTTTAGAACCACCCGTACCCTGACTCCGGGCGAGGGCTTCACCGTGGCAATAGCCTGGCCCAAGGGGCTGGTGGCCGAACCTACAAAGGCGGAAAAGACAGGCTATTTTCTCAGTGCCCAGACGCCTCTGATCATCTCGGTGGGCGGTATTGCCCTTTTGGTCATCTACTATATGGTTGCGTGGTTCAAGGCGGGCCGGGATCCGAAACGGGGCACCATCATACCCCTCTTCGAACCGCCTGAAGGATTCACTCCGGCCGCTGCCCGGTATGTCCTGCGCATGGGCTACGATAACAAGGCCATGGCCGTGGCCATCGTCAACATGGCGGTAAAAGGGTATTTGAAGATCGAGGAAGACCGAAAAAAGGGATTCACCCTGGTGCGCGTTTCCAACCACACCAATGCCCTTTCCCCCCGGGAAAGGATGATCGCCGACAGCCTTTTCGGGGGTTCTGATCGCATCGTCTTGACAAACAAAAACCACGCGAAGATTGGGAAGGCCGTAACTGCCCTGAAAAGAGGTCTGAAGGTCGATTTTGAGAAGGCCTACTTTGTAAAAAACTGGCGCTACTTCATCCCGGGCGTCGTTATCACCCTCCTCATTCTGGGGGCATTGGCCCTTTTTGCATCGGATCGGCCGGACGCTGGTTTCATAGGGCTGTGGCTGACCGTCTGGACCATCGGGTGCACCGCGCTCTTCTTCGTTATCAAGAACGCCTGGAAGACCGCTTGGCGAGGCCCTTTGGGTGCCAAGCGGTCGGCCGTCATGATCACCCTTTTCGGCCTTCCCTTCTTTCTGGGAGAGGTGATCGGGATCGGGGTTTTCGCCTCCCAGACATCTATCGGGGCCGTCATGGTGCTCGTGGCCATGGCGTTGTTAAACCTCCTGTTTTACCATCTGCTCAAGGCCCCCACCCTTCTGGGCCGCAAGATCATGGACCGCCTCGAGGGATTCAAGCTGTATCTTTCCAAGGCCGAGGCCCACCGGCTCAGGGTCCTCCATCCGCCTGAAAGAACGCCGGAGCTGTTTGAAAGGTTTCTGCCGTATGCCCTGGCCCTCGACGTGGAGCATGCCTGGAGTGAGCAATTCTCCGACGTGCTGGCGGCCGCGGGGAAGGACGGGGCGGTCTATTCCCCGACATGGTACAGCGGATCATCCTTCAGGGATCTCGGGGGTCCGGGCCTTGCCTCCAGTTTAGGCTCGGCATTTTCCGGGGCCATCGCCTCATCGGCCACGGCCCCGGGATCACGTTCCGGGAGCGGAGGGGGGGGATCATCCGGAGGAGGAGGAGGCGGCGGCGGCGGCAGCGGCTGGTAGGCCTTTTAACTCGCCTTTCTCCCTTTTGGCCGGTAGTGCACTTTTATTCATGGCTGCGAATCAGGCATAACCCCACAATTGTAAAGAATCGTGCTATACTGACTCCCTGAAATGGGCCTATGATTTCCATTTGAGGGCAACAGCCCGGCATTGAAGCGAATCCGGGACAAGGGCCAAAAACACCTGGTTGCGGGAGACGAGATCTACATGATCAATCCCTTACAATGGCCCGACCCCGGGAGGGGAAGGTACGACCCCTTTGTCTTTGAGGAGGCGATGAATGGTGGATGCTTCAACAAAAGAATATTTTCAGGCGCTTCGAGAGATCAATATTGCCTTGACCAAGGGACTGCAAACCGTGGTTACGGTCTTGGAAAACCCTGAAAGATTCACGGATGAGCAGCGTCAGTTCATCATTGACAAAATGAACGAACTGATCGAAGGCAGTGAGAAGGTATATGGGACCGACGCAACAAAGCACTGAATGAAACGCGCGCCTCGGCCCTGACAGGCTATTCCCCGGCCTCAATCGCT
>JAWOIH010000230.1:0-13861 GCA_046484725.1 Candidatus Desulfacyla sp.
CGCCATCTCTCGTCCTCCTACATCAATCAGCAGAAACAAACCGATAAGCTTAACCCCAATACCATCCCAACAACACTCTCAACATGCCACCCCTTATACATCGCGCTTACCAACGATAGTGTGCAAACGCCTTATTGGCCTCGGCCATCCTGTGAGTGTCTTCTTTCTTCTTAATTGCGGCGCCTCTTTCATTGGAGGCATCAATCAGCTCTCCGGCCAATTTGGCGGCCATCGTCTTCTCACCCCTTGCCTTGGCAAAGGCGATAATCCATCTCATGCTCAGTGCCTGCCTCCTGGCCGGCCTTACTTCAGTGGGCACCTGGTACGTAGAGCCACCCACACGCCGCGATTTGACCTCCACAACGGGTCTGACATTCTCGAGTGCGGATTGAAAAGCAGTTAATGGATCCTTCTTTGCTCTTTCTTCCATGATGTCAAAAGCGCCGTACAGAATCGATTGAGCAGTGCTCTTTTTCCCTTTTTTCATCAGATTGTTAATAAATTTAGCAACCAGCACGCTCTTGTATTTTGGGTCTGGGGCTATCTTTCGCTTAGCAGCCACCCTCTTTCTGGACATATAAACTCTCCAAAGCAGGAATTAAAAAAATCCAGACCCGAAAGGCCTGGGTTTAACTTCCCTCTTCTCGTATTATGAACCGTGCGACCGGAGTCCCTTAGGCCTTTTTGCGCCGTACTTGGAACGTCCCTGCCGGCGATCATCTACTCCCGTCGTATCCATGGTTCCCCTGATAATATGATATCTGACACCGGGTAAATCCTTCACGCGACCTCCCCGGATGAGAACCACGGAGTGCTCTTGAAGATTGTGCCCCATGCCCGGAATATAGGAAGTCACCTCGATACCGTTCGTCAACCGGACCCTAGCCACCTTTCGCAGGGCGGAGTTCGGTTTCTTGGGGGTCGAGGTGTAGACACGAACACATACCCCCCGCTTCTGAGGTGCACCCTGAAGCGCACGCGTAGCAACCTTCTTTTTTGGTTTGCGGCGACCTTTGCGTACAAGCTGGTTAATCGTTGCCATGGGATCTCCTTTGTCCAACTCAATCAGCGAACCATTACCTCCCGTCGAATCGGAAAGTATAGAACTCGTTTTTATATTTCTTCAGGATTAAATTGTCAAGGCAATTTTAGCCTATATCGAAAAAATTAATTCTTGACCCCTATTTCAACATTTCTGTAGTCCTTGAGCCCGGTCCCTGCCGGAATCAGGCGGCCCATGATCACGTTTTCCTTCAACCCTTTCAGGAAATCCACCTTTCCGGCGATGCTGGCATCCGACAGGACCTTTGTCGTCTCCTGGAACGATGCGGCAGATATAAAACTTTCCGTATTGAGAGAGGCCTTGGTGATCCCTAACAGAAGCGGCCGGGCCAGGGCCGCCCTTCCGCCCTTTTCAATGAGTTTCCGGTTCTCTTCCTCGAACCGCCATTTCTCAACGCTATCCCCCAAGAGAAACTGAGAATCACCAGGATCCGTCACACTCACCTGCCGAACCATCTGCCTTACGATGACCTCAATATGCTTGTCATTGATCTTGACGCCCTGGAGTCGATAGACCTCCTGCACCTCGTTAACCAGATACTTTGCCAATTCCTTGAGTCCCCTGATCTTCAGGATATCGTGGGGATCGGCAGACCCGTCCATCAAAGCCTCGCCGGCCCTCACATAATCACCCTCCAAAACGCTCACATGCTTTCCCCTGGGCACAAAGTAATTCACCGGCTCACCTATCTCGGGCGTGATCGTCATTTTTCGCTTCCCTTTGGTATATTTTCCAAATGATATCACCCCGTCGATCTCGCTGATGATAGCGGTCTCTTTCGGCTTTCTGACCTCAAACAACTCAGCGACCCGCGGCAACCCGCCGGTAATATCCTTTGTTTTGGTGGTCTCTCTGGGGATTTTCCCCAAGACCGATCCAGGCCCTACATGGTCTCCCTCGTTCACCAGAATAATAGCGCCGACCGGAAAATAGTAGCGGGCCTTGGCCTTTTTGCTCTCGGTGAGACTGGCGGTCTTTCCACTGCTGTCTTTAATGGAAATCCGGGGTCGGACGTCAAGATCACGGGATTCCACGATCACACGGCTAATCTTGCCCGTTACCATGTCACGCTTCTCCTGCAGGGTGCGGCCCTCGATCACATCGCCAAATTTGACAGTGCCCGGGACTTCCGTGATAATGGGGATGGTAAAGGGGTCCCATTCGGCCAAAACCTCGCCCGGCTTCACCTGCTGGCCGTCGCGTACCTTCAGTTTTGCCCCGTAGATAATGGGATATCGTTCGACCTCTCTCTGGCCCTTCCCCAGAATGGCAATCTCACCATTTCGATTCATGGCCACGAGGTTGCCTCCCTCGCTCTCCACCGTCTTCAGGCCGATGAACTTGACTTGGCCCTCGTTTCTGGACTGAACAGTGGACTGCTCCACCCGCTTGCTTGCCGTGCCGCCGATATGAAACGTCCTCATGGTGAGCTGTGTACCCGGCTCGCCGATCGATTGTGCAGCGATGACTCCGACCGCCTCGCCCAGATTGACCTGATGCCCATGGGCCAAGTCCCTCCCGTAACATGCACGGCATACGCCCCGTCTGGCCTCGCACGTCAAGACTGACCGTATCTTAACCCTCTCTATGCCCGCAGTTTCTACCTTCTGGACCTCATCCTCGCCGATCTCTCCGTTGGCCCCGACCAACAATTCCCCTGTCACCGGATCGTAAATGTCCTCAAGGGCCACCCGGCCAAGGATTCTTTCTCCCACCCGCTGAAGGATTTCGCCCCCCTCCACAAGGGCCTCCACCCAGATGCCATCCATGGTGCCGCAGTCTTCCTCGGTAATAATCGCCTCCTGGGATACATCCACGAGTCTGCGCGTCAAATACCCCGAGTTGGCTGTCTTAAGGGCGGTATCCGCCAATCCCTTTCGTGCCCCGTGCGTCGAAATGAAGTACTGCAGAACGGTCAAACCTTCCCTGAAATTTGAGGTTATCGGTGTTTCGATAATCTCGCCTGAAGGCTTTGCCATCAGTCCTCTCATCCCTGCGAGCTGTCGCATCTGGTCCTTGCTTCCCCTGGCGCCTGAGTCAGACATCATGTAGACCGGATTAAAGCCGGTCACCTCTGTTTTTTGATGTTTAGGGCCTTCCACCACCTCGATCTCCATCTCCTTCATCATCTCGGACGCCACGCTTTCCGTGGATTTGGCCCAGATATCCACGACCTTGTTATATTTCTCCCCATCCGTAATCAGGCCGTCGATATATTGTTCCTCGATCCTTTTTACCTCTTTTTCGGCCTCTTGAATAATCGTCCCCTTTGCAGAGGGGATCACCATATCCTTCATGGAGATGGATATGCCGGAAAGCGTGGCATATTTGTACCCGATATCCTTGAGCCGGTCCCCCAGGATAACCGTCGATTTAATCCCCGCTTTTCGGTGCGACTCATTGATCAGAAACCGGAGTTCCTTTTTCGTCATCACCTTGTTGACCAGTTCAAAGGGAATCGTTCTCTCCGGTATGATCTCATAAAGGAGGATCCGCCCCGTGGTGGTTGGGTATATCTTTCCATCAATCCTTACCTTGATGGAGGCATGCAAATCCAATTCTCCTGAATCGTAGGCAACCCTTACCTCCTCAGGAGCTGAAAAGGTCTTCCCTTCGCCTTTTGAAAACGGCCTTTCCCGCGTCATATAATAGATACCCAATACAATATCCTGACTCGGTACGATAATCGGGTCCCCATTGGCAGGAGACAGGATATTGTTGGTGGACATCATCAAGACCCTGGCCTCTATCTGGGCCTCAAGAGAAAGAGGGATATGAACGGCCATCTGGTCGCCGTCAAAATCAGCGTTGAAGGCAGTGCACACGAGGGGATGGAGCTGAATCGCCTTTCCCTCGATCAGAATCGGCTCAAAGGCCTGCATCCCCAGACGATGCAGTGTAGGGGCCCGATTCAGCAGAATACAATATTCCCGGACGACCTCATCCAGGGCATCCCAGACCTCGGGGGTCTCCCGCTCCACCATTTTCTTTGCACTCTTGATGGTGGTGACCATCCCCTTTTCATCAAGCTTGTTGTATATGAAGGGCTTAAAGAGTTCCAAGGCCATTTTCTTGGGAAGCCCGCATTGATGGAGGCGAAGATCCGGACCTACCACAATCACCGACCGACCTGAATAATCCACCCGTTTGCCCAGCAGATTTTGTCTGAATCTCCCCTGCTTCCCCTTCAGCATATCGCTCAACGACTTGAAAGGCCGCTTATTGGCGCCTGTGACGACCTTTCCTCTTCTCCCGTTATCGAACAGGACGTCAACGGCCTCCTGAAGCATCCGTTTTTCGTTCCTTACGATAATATCAGGGGCGTTCAGCTCCAAGAGCCTCTTCAGCCGATTATTCCGGTTGATGACCCGCCGGTACAAGTCATTCAAATCAGAGGTGGCAAACCGGCCCCCATCCAGCGGAACCAGCGGCCTCAGGTCCGGCGGCAAAACCGGAACCACATCCAGGATGGTCCATTCCGGACGGTTTTTGGAATCTCTGAACGCATCAATGATCTTCAGCCGCTTGGTCAGTTTTTTTCGCTTTGCCTCGGACTTGGTTGTGGTCATCTCTTTTCTGAGTTCTTCAGAAAGCTCTTCCAAGTTCAGGCTTTTCAACATGGCCTGAATGGCTTCAGCCCCGATGCCCGTTTCAAACCGGTCGCCGTAGTCCTCCCTGGCCTGCTGCAACTGTTCATCCGTTAACACGTCACACTTTGTAAGGGGCGTGTCTTTGGGATCGATAACCACATGCGCCTCAAAATAAAGGACCCTTTCCAGATCCTTGAGGGTCATGTCCAGCAGATTCCCCACCTTCGACGGAAGCGCCTTCAGGAACCAGATATGCGCGACAGGGGCGGCAAGGGTAATATGGCCCATCCGTTCCCGGCGAACCTTGCTCTGGATCACCTCCACCCCGCATTTCTCGCACACAATACCCCTGTGCTTCATCCGTTTATATTTCCCGCAATTGCACTCAAAGTCCTTTATGGGGCCGAATATCTTCGAACAAAACAGACCATCCCGTTCCGGTTTGAAGGTCCTGTAATTGATCGTTTCAGGCTTCTTGACCTCGCCGTGGGACCATTCCAGGATCTTTTCCGGCGATGCCAAAGATATTCTGACGGCATTAAAACTGGATGGATCTTTTGGCTTCGCAAAAAAGTTGAATAATTCTTCCATAGCCTTCTCCGGTTGCATGTTGCGGGTTTTCTCGATCGACCATCATCGATCTCACATCTGGCTGTCTTCAAAAAGCTCGATTTCAAGGCCGAGGCCTTGGAGCTCTTTCATCAGGACCTTGAATGATTCCGGGAGACCGGACTCAAGCGTATTATTGCCTTTGACAATCCTTTCGTACATGCGGGTTCTTCCCGCCACATCATCCGACTTGACGGTCAAAAACTCCTGAAGGGTGTAGGCGGCCCCATAGGCCTCCATGGCCCACACCTCCATTTCGCCCAATCTCTGACCTCCGAACTGGGCCTTTCCGCCTAAGGGCTGCTGGGTGACGAGCGAATAGGGTCCGATAGATCGCGCATGGAGCTTATCGTCGACCAGATGGTGAAGTTTCATAATATACATCATGCCCACCGTAATCTGCTGATCAAACGGCTCTCCTGTCCGGCCGTCGTAAAGCGTCGTTTGACCGGAAACCGGCAATCCGGCCTCCTTCAGGAAGGCCTTGATCTCTTCCTCGTCTGCCCCGTCAAAAACAGGCGTGGCCACGGGCAGTCCTTCGGACACCAGCCTTATCTCTTTCACCAACTCCTCATCAGCCTTGTTCTCGACAAAGGCCGCATACTCCTTGCCGGTGAACATCCTTTTGAGCTTTCCCCTCAACTCCTCACTGGTTTTCATCTTCTCCACCAGCTGTCCCACCTGTCGTCCCAGCTCGTAAGAGGCCCACCCCAGATGCGTTTCCAGGACCTGTCCCACGTTCATTCTGGATGGTACCCCCAAGGGATTGAGTACGATGTCCAGAGGCGTTCCATCGGCAAAATAGGGCATATCTTCGATGGGAAGGATTCTTGAAAGCACGCCCTTGTTTCCATGGCGGCCAGCCATTTTATCCCCGACCGAAAGCTTCCGTTTTACGGCTACAAAGACCTTGACCATCTTGATGACACCGGGAGCCAGTTCGTCTCCAAGGCCGAAGTTTTCAATCCTTTCTTCGCAGATTTCAGTGACGTTCGCTATCCTGGAGGTGCAATTCTCCACAATAGCCTCAACCTTCTCGATGTCATCCATGGATGCCTTGAGATCGGCGCCTGCCCAGATCTCGACAGACAGTTTTTCAATGTGCTCCGCTGTTATGGGCTGTTTGGCCCGGAGAACCGTCTCCCCGCTCTTCTTGTCCCGCAGGTCGGACTTCAGCTTTTGTCCCGGAAGAAAAGCCATCAGGTGCTCTTTGGCACTTCTGACAATGCCCTCCACCTCGTCCTCCAGATCCTTCCTGAGCTGCTGGGCCTCCTGGGCCTCAATGGCAAGGCTCCGCTCATCCTTTTCAACACCCCCCCTGGAAAAGACCTTGGCATCAATGACAATGCCGTTTACGCCAGGCGGCACCTTCATGGAGGTATCCTTGACATCGCCTGCCTTGTCTCCGAAGATGGCCCTCAAGAGCTTTTCTTCGGGAGATAATTGGGTCTCGCCTTTCGGGGTAATCTTCCCCACCAGGATGTCCCCCGGCTGGATTTCGGCCCCTATCTTTATGATTCCGCTTTCATCCAGATTCCTGAGCGCGTCTTCACCGACGTTGGGGATATCCCTCGTGATCTCTTCCTTCCCCAATTTGGTATCTCGCGAGACGACCTCAAATTCCTCGATATGGATAGAGGTATAGACATCTTCCGTGACCACCCTCTCACTAATGAGAATGGAATCCTCAAAATTATACCCCCCCCATGACATGAAGGCGACCATCACGTTCCGGCCCAGGGCCAGTTCTCCCATCTCCGTGGCAGGACCGTCCGCAATGACCTGCCCCTTCCTTACCCGGTCTCCCTTTTTCACAATCGGTTTCTGGGTATAGCAGCTGTTCTGGTTCGATTTCTTGAATTTGATGAGCTTGCATATTTCCACTTCCGGCTCATCATCCTCCTCCGACGCACTGGATCGAATAACGATCCGGCTGGCGTCTACGTCCTCAACGATGCCATCCCGTTTGGCAATCACCGAAACCCCTGAATCCCTCGCAACCACCGCCTCCACCCCGGTCCCCACCAGGGGGGCCTTGGCCTTGAGAAGGGGGACGGCCTGGCGCTGCATATTGGATCCCATCAATGCCCTGTTGGCATCATCATGTTCCAAGAAAGGAATCAGAGAAGCGGAGATACTGACAAGCTGATCCGGAGATACATCCATATATTTAATCTCCTCGATCGGCTTCTTGTCCGCCTCCCCCTCTATCCGCACTGCGGCCTCTTCCCGTATGAAAAACCCTTGGCTGTCCAGAGGGGCATTGGCCTGGGCAATCGGATAATCCTTCTCATCCAGGGCCGATAAATATTTGATTTTGTCCGTCGCCTGCCTGCCTTCCACATGCCGGTACGGGGTCTCGATAAACCCGAATTCGTTGACCCTCGCATAGGTGCTCAAGGAAACAATCAGCCCGATATTGGGTCCTTCCGGTGTTTCAATGGGACAGATCCTTCCGTAATGGGTAGGGTGTACATCCCGAACCTCAAACCCCGCCCTTTCACGGGTGAGACCGCCGGGACCCAGGGCGCTCAGTCTCCGTTTATGCGTCACCTCAGACAGGGGATTGGTCTGATCCATAAACTGAGAAAGTTGACTTGTTCCGAAAAACTCCTTCACCACAGCCGATGCAGGCTTGGAATTGATCAGATCATGAGGCATCAATGTTTCGACCTCTTGAAGGCTCATTCTCTCTTTGATAGCCCTTTCCATCCTTACGAGCCCGATCCGGTATTGATTTTCGAGGAGTTCTCCGACCGCCCTCACCCGCCGGTTTCCGAGGTTGTCAATATCATCCACTACCGATTCGACGCTCTTCAACCGGATCAGTTCCGTAACGACTGCCAATATGTCCTCTTTTCGCAGGGTGCGATGTTCCAGAGGAACATCCAAGTTGAGGCGGTAATTCAATTTCAGCCTCCCCACCTTGGAAAGATCGTAGGTGTCAAGATTGAAGAAGAGCTTATCAAAAAAACTCTCTGCCACCTCCTGGGTAGGCGGACTGCTGGGTCTCATCTTGCGGTAGATGTCCAGGACCGCCTCATCCGTGGTATTGACCCGATCCGTAAGAAGGGTCTCTCTGATGCTGGTACTCACGCCCTGACCGCTCAGAACAAGGACCTCGAACGTAACAATCCCCTTTTCCCTCAGAACTTCAAGGAGATCAGGGAACAAGGCCTGATTCGCTTCTAAAATGACCTCCCCTGTCTCGGGATCGACGATGTCATCCGCTATCACACGGCCTTCAAGCTCTTCGTCTTCAACAGGTATCCGGATCCGATCAGAGTCGATGCATCGGATGTCATGGACCCCCTTTTCCTTCATCAACTCCAGAAGGTCACGGGTAACGGCCTGGCCGTCTGCAGCAAGGACCTGGCCCGTTTCCGGGTCTTTGATATCACCGGCGACAATAAATCGCGCATCCTGAAAATCTTCGGACACAGGCCTGCGCAACGGGATGCGTGCTCGACCCATGTCATGGGACCGGAGGGTCTTGAGCAGGCGTTGCGTGAATTTTACGCCTTGTTTGGCCAGTACCTCGCCCGTATCCGGGTCTGTCATATCCCTTGAGATTTTTTCCTGCAGCAGATGTTCCGGCCTGCACTCTCGCCAACCCCCCGCCTCGCCAAGAGATATCATCTCGGTTCCATAGAAATGCCGCAGGATCTCCTTGGAAGTATACCCGAGGGCCTTCAGCACGATGGTGGCTGGAAATTTTCGTCTCCTGTCGATGCGAACATACAGAAAATCCTTGGGGTCAAATTCAAAATCAAGCCAGGAGCCCCTCAGGGGAATAATGCGCGCCGAGTACAGAAATTTACCGCTGGAATGGGTCTTTCCTTTGTCATGGTCAAAAAAGGCCCCTGGAGATCGGTGGAGCTGACTCACAACAGCCCGTTCAGTCCCGTTTATAATAAAAGTGCCGCGGTCCGTCATCATGGGGAGGGTACCGAAATAGATTTCCTGCTCTTTAATATCCCGAATGCTCTTGGATTCATTGGCGGTATCCGTGTCAAAAACAACCAATCGAACGGTCAGTCTGAGGGGGGACTCATAGGTCATCCCTTTATTGAGACAATCTTCCTCACTGTGTTTGACATCCTCAAACGTATATTTGACGAACTCAAGGGAAGAAGCGCCGGCAAAATCATGGATGGGGAAAACACCCTTGAAGGCCGCCTGCAACCCGATCTCTTCGCGCTCCTCCGGCAGCACATCCTTTTGCAGGAATCGCTCGTAAGAATTCTTCTGCATATCGATCAGATTCGGGGTTTCCATGATCTTCTCGATTTTCCCGAAGCTCTTTCTGATACGCCTTCTGACACCATCCGTTTCTAACATGGCATCTCCTTCTGAATTGATTATTGCCGACTGACTGTTTACGATTGAACACCCAAAAAAAGCTGCGGCGACAATCGAAAACAGTCAGACAGGATATCCGAGGGAATTTCCCATACCGTGGGACGTCTGCCTCCGGTGGTCTTATTTGATCTCCACCGAAGCTCCGGCCTCTTCAAGCTGTCCCTTGATGCTCTCCGCTTCCTCCTTGGGAACCCCTTCCTTCACCGCTCCAGGCACGCCGTCGACAACCGCTTTCGCTTCCTTAAGGCCCAGTCCGGTAATGGCACGAACCACCTTGATAACCTGGATCTTCTTGTCGCCGACAGCCGTCAGGACCACATCAAACTCTGTTTGTTCGGCGGCCTCCTCCTTGGCCTCTCCGGCCGGAGCAGCAGCAAACGCCACAGGCGCAGCGGCGCTTACACCGAATTTCTCTTCCATTTCCTTCACGAGCTGGGAAAGCTCGAGCACCGTCATATTTGATATGAATTCAATCACATCTTCTTTACTGATATTCGCTGCCATAAGTATCCTTTCACCTCCGCATTGCTAAATTACTGCGATGTTTCTTTTTGTTCTGAAATAGCCCTCAACACATTCATCAGATTGGCAAGGACGCCGCTCAAAGCCCTTACAAAGGATGTGGGGACGGCCTGCATAACCGATAACGTCTGCGCTAACAACACATCTCGACTCGGCAACGCAGCCAGGTCCTTGACGCCCTGTTCACCGATCGCCTTCCCGGATATCTGGCCGGTCTTGATCTTGAGCTTTTTAACCTCTTTTGCAAAATCAACCAGGGCCTTTGCAGGACTCACCACGTCCTCATAGGTCAGGGCAATGGCAGACGGTCCACGCATATGATCGATAATCGATTCGGTTTCAGTGCCTTGGCTGGCCAACTTCAGCAGCCTGTTTTTCACTACCTCAAACTCGGCATTCACCCTTCTCAGCTCGCCCCTCAGCCGGTTCAGCTCCCCAACGTTAAGGCCCTGATAATCCACAAGAAAGGATCCTTGGGCCTTTCCGAGTCGACCGTGAAGACTGTCAATAAATTTAACTTTTTCGTCTCTATTCATGTTCACCTCCTCTCTGAACGACCATTAAAATCGTCAAAGACAAAAGGTGCAGGCTTGCACATCTTTCAATAAATTCAGTCTCGGCAGGCTTGCGTAATTAAGCCCCATGGCAATGAAGAGAAACACACCTCCCGGTTCCTCGGGGCGCCTACTGTCTTTGACCTGAAACGATCCAAGGACACAATTCCCTGGATCTTTCTTTACTATATCGATTTCTTCATTCCCCGTCCTTGAACGGGTTGTTCACCATGGCGATTTCTGATGGAAAATGGTTTCTGTGGAACGGCACTTCCAGGGATTTCGGCGTCTTGGTCCTACAACAACATCCCGGACGCTTTCCGATACGGCTTCATTTGTCACCGTACTGGATTG
Source organism: Candidatus Desulfacyla sp. (assembly GCA_046484725.1). GTDB lineage: Bacteria > Desulfobacterota > DSM-4660 > Desulfatiglandales > Desulfatiglandaceae > AUK324. The sequence continues at coordinate 11,055 of JAWOIH010000230.1, forward strand.
GCGATACCAACGCTTATCGGCTTAAGAGGTCCTTCACATAGATGGGGTCTATCTTGATCCCTGGTCCCATTGTAGAAGAGAGGGCTATCGCTTTGAAATATGTTCCCTTGCTCGCAGGAGGCTTCAGTCTCTGGAGGGTTTCGATAAAGGCACCCATATTCTCTAAGAGTTTTTCAACGCCAAAGGAGACCTTCCCCATAGAAGCATGTACAATGCCTGCCTTTTCAACCTTAAAATCGATTTTACCGGCCTTGATTTCGCTCACGGCCCTTGCCACATCAAAGGTAACGGTCCCCAGTTTGGCGTTGGGCATCATTCCCCTGGGACCCAAGACTCGACCCAGTTTTCCTACCGAGCCCATCATGTCAGGTGTTGCGATGGCCTTATCAAACTCCAGCCACCCCTTCTGAACCTTGTCCACAAGCTCTTCGGCCCCTGCATAATCGGCGCCCGCATCCAGGGCCTCTTTTTCTTTTTCACCCTTTGCAAAAACGGCAACGCGGACCGTTTTCCCAACACCATTCGGGAGGACAACCGTGCCTCTGACCATTTGATCGGCATGTCTGGGATCCACCCCTAAACGGACCGCCAACTCCATGCTCTCATCAAACTTGGCATAGGTACAATCGATTGCCAATTGGACTGCCTCTTGGAAGGTGTATCTCTTCAGTTTGTCGACCTTCTGAACCATCTCTTTATACTTTTTCCCATTCCTGGCCATATCTCATTTCCTTCTTTGCTTAACTTCGGGCTTGGCCCCAACAAACATCCATGATTTCAAAACGTTGTGGAAATCCCAAAACATCCCATCAGGTCACGGAAATTCCCATGCTTCTTGCAGTTCCCTCGATGATCTTGACAGCGCCGGCCAGATCGACTGCATTGAGATCTTCAAGCTTGACCTTTGCAATCTCTTCCACCTGTTTTCGCGTGACAGACCCGACCTTTTGCCGGTTTGGCTCGGGCGACCCCTTGGCTATCTTGGCAAACTGCTTCAGCAACACTGCAGCAGGGGGTGTCTTGGTTACAAACGAGAAAGACCTGTCCGCATATATGGTAATAATGACAGGAATGACCGTGCCTGTCTGGTCCTGGGTCCTGGCATTGAATGCCTTGCAAAACTCTGCAATATTAACCCCATGCTGACCCAGAGCAGGCCCTATGGGCGGGGATGGATTGGCCTGCCCCCCTTTTACCTGAAGTTTTATGGATCCAATAATCTTCTTTGCCATGGCAACCTTCCTTCAACCTGCAATTTTTCAAGCCATATCCTGAACAGCGCATCCTAATGGATGGCATTCATCTATCTATTATGATACTCTTTTAAACATCGGGGGATACAGCGTTTTAGCAATACTGCCGGTGCGACACAATCCCTTAATCCCCATCAATCAATAGCCCAAATTCCTAAATCCCTCGATTCCCCAATCCCCAAGACTTCTCCCTCGGGCGTCAGATCTTGTTGACCTGAATAAAATCCAATTCCACCGGCGTGGGGCGTCCGAATACAGTGATTGAGACCCGCAGCTTCTCCTTTTCGGGCTTTATTTCCTCTACAACCCCTTGGAAGTTGGTGAAGGGACCATCGACGACCCGCACGTCGTCCCCCTCTTCAAAACTATATCGAGGTTTAGGCCGACTGACCCCTTCTTCCATCTGGCGGACAATCTGGTCTGCCTCTTCATCAGAAATCGGCGTAGGATTGATCTCACCCCCGACAAAACCCGTGATCTTTGAGGTGTTTTTTACCGTATGCCAGGTGTCTTTGTTCAAGGCCATCTGAACCAGTATGTACCCGGGATAGAACTTTCTGGAAGAGGTCTTTTTCTGTCCTTTCCTGAGTTCTACCACCTTTTCTGTAGGCACAAGAATTTTTCCGAAGTACTCCTTCTGCCCAAGCGCTTCGATCCGCTCCTGCAAGTTCTTCTTTACCTTGTCCTCAAAGCCGGAATAGACATGAACAATGTACCATTTTAGTTCCACACAAACACCCTACCCGACAACATTTCGAATGATTTTGATGAGGCCAAAGTCAACCAGTCCCAAATAAAATGCGACCAAGAGCGTCAGGACAATAACAACGGCCGTAGAGGCCAGCAGTTCTTTCCGCGTCGGCCATTTGACCTTTTTGAGTTCCACCTTGGCTTCTCTCAAAAACTGACGTATCTTACTGGCGATTCTTCCTATGGCGCCGGCCCCGGCTTCCGGGGCCTTCTTAGGCGTCTTCCGTATAACCCGGGGCGCATTTTCAGTCACCGACTGGTTTTCTCCAGGGGACTTGGGTTGCCCATTTTCCGTCTCGTTATTCCTTTTGGAGGCGGAATTTTCCTTTTTGGGGCCCTTCTTGCTTTTTGTTTTCTGACTCGGCTTTTTCATTTCAAGATACAGTTCCAATACCTGACGCATGTCGTCAATAAAGAAAGCCCTGACAGGCCCACCAACGAAAATGGCAGGCCAGGAGGGATTCGAACCCCCATCACCCGGATTTGGAGTCCGGTGCTCTAACCGTTAGAGCTACTGGCCTGCATGCTTTTACACAACCTACTTTGTTTCCCTGTGAGGGGTGTGGGTCATACAGAAAGGGCAATATTTCTTGAAGGTTAATTTGTCAGGCGTCTTTCGCTTATTCTTGGTCGTCGTATAGTTCCTGTTCTTGCATTGCTCACAGGATAAGGTGACAATATCACGCATTATTTTCAAGCTCTCCCTTACTCGATGATCTCACTGATAACGCCCGCGCCAACGGTCCTTCCACCCTCACGAATGGCAAACCGCAACTCCTTCTCCATTGCTATCGGCGTAATCAA
>JAWOIH010000300.1:0-6831 GCA_046484725.1 Candidatus Desulfacyla sp.
GTTGATGGGATGGCGGAGGCGCTGGAATCCCTCCATCTGGGCCAGGCCATGCAACATAACCTTCAGGATATGGATATGCTCGCTGCCGGGCTGGTGGCGTGAGGGAGTGGATGCTCGATACTGGATAATGGCTGATAAGCTGTTAAGCCTTTAGTCCTGGCGTGAGGTCTCTCTGCTTATCAGCTCAACAACTTATGAGCTCAACAGCTAACAGGCCTTGCGCCTCCGTAAAAAAACCGATGAACTCAACAAACTCGACAAACCGGATGAACTCAATAATCCCGATAAACCCCCATCTGATCCGTATGGCCTTGTGGCATTGAAAAAACGCTATTACAGACCCAAACGTCCGGTTTCAGGGAAGAGACATCGGGAGAAGGACGAGGCCGATTATACAAGGCCCAAGATAGACCCCGCTCTAAAGGCATCGTTTCAGAAGATCGGGGTCCCGAAGGACGAACCGTTCACGCCCGATCCCTTTCAGTTGGAGGCCATTGAGCTGGTCAGGGATTACGATGTCCTGGTCAGCGCCCCGACCGGTTCCGGAAAGACCTGGATCGCCTCGGAGGTCATCCGCTCGTATCTCTCGGAAGACCACAGGGTCTGGTATGCCTCACCCCTCAAGGCCCTCTCCAATTCCATATACCTCCAGTTCTGCCAGGAGTTCGGACAACCCTACTGCGGCATCCTGACCGGCGACCGAAAGGAGAATGCGGACGCCCCCATCGTGGTGGGCACCACAGAGATCCTCCGGAACCAGCTCTACGACGCCATGCACCAGGGGCTCAATATCCACTCGGATCTGGTGATCCTGGATGAGGCCCACTACCTGAGCGATCCCGACCGGGGGGTCGTGTGGGAGGAGGTCCTTATCTATCTCCCGTCGAGGGTCCGGCTCCTCCTCCTGTCTGCCACCATATCCAACCCGGAAGAGGTCTGTGACTGGCTGCAGACGATTCGCGGCGCTCCCAACCGGGTGGTGCGATCGGACGATCGTCCGGTCCCCCTGGAGATGCTGTTTCTCTTCCCGGACGGGCTGGTCGGCCCTTTAGGGACCCGGAAAGGATTGAACCCCAAGGTGAAAGAATTTTTGGGGTCAAAGAGGAAGTTCGGGCGGGGACGGCACGAGAAGATCGATTATGGGAAGATCATCCGCTGCCTGAGGGACCTGGACCTCCTGCCGGCCATCTTCTTTCTCAAGTCGAGGGCCGATTGCGACCATGCCCTCCTGACCTGCCCGGCGGTGGACAAGCCGGATGCAGTGGCGCGGCGTCTGAAAGGGACCCTGCGGGCGTCCCTGAAAGACTATCCCCACCTGCAAGGACACCGCCAGATCAAGCCGCTGTTGGACGCCATGGTCGGATCGCACCACGGCGGACAGCTCCCCTACTGGAAGGTGCTCATCGAAGGGATGATGAACAAGGGTCTCCTGGAGGCCATTTTTTCCACATCCACGGTGGCGGCCGGCGTCAATTTTCCTGCCAGAACCGTTGCCCTGCTCCAGAGCGACCGTTATAACGGACATGAATTCGCTGACCTGAGCGCGACGGATCTCCATCAGATGATCGGACGGGCAGGCCGGAGAGGGAAGGACAACATCGGATTTGCCCTGGTCATCCCCGGGCCCTACCAGGACCCCCAGCTCATCCACGAACTGCAGGATTCATCACCCGATCCGATCCAAAGCCAGATACGGATCAACTTTTCCATGACCCTCAACCTCCTCCTCTCCCATACCCCCCTTGAGGTCAAAGACCTTCTGGATCGTTCCTTTGCCGCGTATCAGGACAATCCGTCCGGAGACGCCCGGAAGAGACGGCAGGCGGAGATGGTTTCGGAACTGGCCGAGATCCTCCCGGAGGCGAAATGCGACGCTTCGGACCCGTTCGGGATCATGGAATATATCCGGACACGGTCCGACCTGCAGAAGACCCTCAGAAGGTCGGCCAAGACCCGACCCTGTGACGGGTGGGTCCAGGCCCACAAGGATGTGTTGACCCCGGGGAGGCTGTTTCTCCACAAAAACGGGAACGTCTATGTGGTATTCAAGACCTATTCGGACGAGGGGAGGTTTATCTGCGCCTCTCACAACATCAGGCGGCAGGACCCGAAGGGGAAACGGCAGCTCAAGCTGCGGCGGGTCGATCTGAGTCAGATCGAGGCCGTGTACGATTATGTGGTGGATCTGCCCGAAGGCTATTCACGGGAAAAGCTGGACCTTCTGCTGGACGCGGTCCCCAGGGACACGTTAAGGTTCGTGGAGGTTCAGGGTCGTGCGGAGGTCACAAAGACCGATCCGATCCAGGAGTCGCGGGAAAGGCTGGAATCGCTGCCGTGTCAGGGATGCCCCCATTTCAGGCTCTGTCACCGGATACGGGGCGGGAGACTTCAGAGGCTCTTGGATGAATTCCGTGCGTCAGCGGATCGGCCGGAGTCGGCCTGGGGCGGGTTGTGGCTCAGCTTCAAGCGGCAGCTGCGCTTCCTGAAAGAGACCGGATTTGTGGATGAGACGGACCGTTTGACCCCTGACGGTCAGTGGGCGTCCAACCTCAGGCTGGATCAGCCGCTCCTCATTGCCGAGGCTATTCGAAAAGGGGCGTTTCACGACATCTCGCCCGCGGAATTGGCCGGCGGACTGGCGCCGTTTGTATGGGACCGTGGGCAGGAAATGGAACTGAGGATCAAGGGCGTCCTGGATCTGACCGGGATCGAGACGGCCTTCCATCGATTGCTGGATCATATCGAAGAGATGCGGGTCTTGAAGGAGAAGCGGGGGTTCCAGAGCCCTCCCATCATGTTTTGGCCCGCGGCCGCCCTGTTCATGTGGGCAAGGGGGATGCCGTGGGATGAACTCCTCTACTTTGTGTCCGCGGACGAGGGGGATATGGCGTCGCTCATCATGAGGACCGCAGACCATCTCAGGCAAGTGGCCGATCTCCGTGAGACCCACCCGCGTCTGGCATCCGTGGCCGGCCAGGCGGTTGATCTGATCTTACGGGAACCGGTGTATATCCTCTAAGCGGCCTACGCCAATCCTGCGGCGGCCATGATGTCGGGGACCAGCTCTTCCTTGCCGATGGCCATAATGTGGACGCCGTGGCACATCTTTTCGTCCTTGACCCGTTTTATCATGCGGCCTGCGATCTCGATTCCCTTGTCCAGCGCCCTCCCTTTGGGCGCTGCGGCCATCTCGTCGATGAGGGTCTGGGGAACGTTCACCCCGGCCACGTTCTTGTTCATGAAGCGGGCCATGGGGGCGGAGGTGAGGAGGATGATGCCTGCCAGGACCTTGACCGGGAACTGCCGGGCATAATCCATGAATCCCTTGAAATGGTCCAGATCGTAGACTGCCTGGGTCTGAATGAACTCGGCCCCTGCCTCGATCTTTTTTTCAAACTTGATGAGCTGGGGCTCCAGGGGGTTGGCCTCGGGCGTGACAATGGCCCCCGCGCAGAAGGAGAGGTCCCCCTCCAGCTTATTCCCCCCAAGATCCTCTCCCTTCTCCAGCCTTCGAATGGCGGCGACCAGTTGACTGGAATCGAGGTCAAAGACCCCCTTGGCCTCCTTGTGATCGCCAAAAATCACCGCATCCCCGGTCAGACAGAGGACATTATGGATCCCCCGCTGGTGGGCAAAGAGGAGGTCGGCCTGGAGTGCCAGTCGGTTGCGGTCCCGGCACGTCATCTGCAAAATGGGTTCGCCGCCCATCTCCTTTACCAGGAGCGCCCCCCCCAGCGAGGGGAATCGCATGACGGAACTCTGATGATCGGTCACGTTCATGGCGTCCACCCGGTCTTTCAACAGATCGATGTGGTGGGCCATTCTGTCCAGGTTCGTCCCCTTTGGGGGCGCTACCTCGGAGGTGACAACGAATTTCCCCGAGTCGAGGGCCTTCTTAAATGCAGAAACCATGACAGACCTCGTGTGGCAGGTAAAGGTTAAAGGCGCAAGGCGTCAGGCGCAAGATGATGAAGCGGTTGAGCGGTTGAGCTGATAAGCTCATACGCTATTGAGCCGATAAACGGAGAGACCTCGCTCCAGAACTAAAGGCTTAACAGCTTATCAGCTTATCAGCTATCACCCATCAGCCTTTGATCATCATCCCAGCACCCCGATCATCCCAATCATCACCCCATCCAATTTCACTTTTCACTTTTCACTCTTCATTATTCACTGTTCAATTTCCACTTCCCCGGCCTCAAGGCTGCCTGGTGGTTCCGGGGTTTCTGAAGCCTCCGCATGGCGTCGAGGCGGTTCAGATCCTTCAGCCGGTTGTAGATGAGGGTCCAGGCGCAGTCCTTGTCGCTGTCGATCTCGCACTTCCCGTTGTTGGTGCCCCCGCACGGCCCGTTTACCAGGCCCTTGTGACAGGAGGTGACCGGGCAGATCCCGCCGGTCTCGCCCAGTATGCAGGCGCCGCACTGGGTGCAGACCTCGTCAAATTCCCCTGACCGGGTCTCCTTGCCGATAAAGAGGGTGTCCAGGGCAGGGACGACCATCTTCTTAGACTGTCTGGCGATATTCTGAACGCCGAAGGCGCAGGCCATAATCAGGAGAACATCCGCCTGGTCCACGCGGGTTCCGTACTGGGCGAGGGCCTCCTGCGTCAGGTTGTCGCAGGCCACCGCCAGGACCACGTCTCCGGTCACCATCTTCCCTTTTTCCGAGAGCCGTTTCCTCATGGCCTCCACCTCGGGGAGACCTCCCGTATGGGTCAGGGTGGGGCAGGTCCCGCATCCGATGATAAAGACCCTTGCCAGACCGTCCAAGAGTCGGTCCAGCTCCGCTTCGGGCTTCTGCTGGGTAATGGATCTGATCATGGGCGACTCCTCTCTTTTTCCAGATCGCACCTGAGACACCGGCCGGCTTCCCAGATGGCCTGTTCTGCCGTGAATCCCCTCTCTATTTCCCTGAAGTCCTTCACCCGGTCGGCCGGGGTTTCGAGCGGCACCTGAATCCTGGGTCGATCTTCAACGTTTTCCTGTTCAAGGGCCAGGCCGGCGTCCTCGGCCAGGGCCGTTTTTTCATCCGGGATCCGGATCCTGCCGGTATCTCCTTCGAGATGCTTATGGATGGCCAGGGCCGCCCTTCTCCCCGAGGCAATGGCTCGGATGAGGTATGTGGGCCCTGTGGTAAAATCGCCGCCGGCAAAGACGCCCTTGATGTTGGTGGAAAGGGTGTTCTCATTGACCGCCAGGGTCCCCCACAGGGCCCTTTCCAGCTGTCCGTCTTCCGAGAGGAAGGAAGGGTCCGGGGCCTGACCGATGGAGATGAACACGTGATCGGCCTCAACGATCTGGGTGGCGGACGCATCGAAACCGGGATTGAATCGCCCCTCCTCATCGAACACCGAGACGCATCGGACAAATTCTATGCCGGTCACGCGATCCTCCTCGCTGAGGATGCGGCGGGGTCCCCACGATGTATTGATGACGATCCCTTCTTCAAGGGCCTCCTCGATCTCCTTTTCCCACGCCGGCATCTCCTGCCGCGATTCGAGGCAGAATATCTGTACGTCCCTGGCCCCGGTCCTGAGGGCGGTCCTGGCCACGTCAATGGCCACATTGCCACCTCCCACCACAACGGCTTTCCCTTTCAGGTCAACCGGTCTCCCCATTCTTACGTCCGTGAGGAACGCCAGACCATAGGCCAATCCTTCAAGGCCCTGGTCCTCGCCCGGGATCCCTATGCGCCTGCTGGCCTGGGCCCCGGCGGCGATAAACACGGCCCCGTAGCCTTCGTTCATGAGGTCGTTGACCGTGTGTTTGGCATCGATGGGCGAATCGTACCGGATCTGAACCCCGCAGCTTTCGATGTAGGCGATCTCCTCCTGGATGACGCCCCGGGGAAGCCGGAATTCAGGGATCGCCAGACCGAGCATGCCGCCGGCAACGGGCTGGGATTCATACACGATGGTCTGATACCCCATCTCGGCCAGGAAATAGGCGCAGGTCAGACCGGCGGGACCTGCCCCTACCACCGCGACTTTCTCGGGCCTGGTCACGGGAAACGGGGCCTCTCTCCTCCCGATGTTTTGGTAGTACCAGTCCGCGGCGTAGCGCTTGAGGGACCGGATGGCCACGGGATCATCCAGTTCGCCGCGCCGGCATTTGAATTCGCAGGGGTGGATGCAGATGCGTCCGCACACGGCCGGGAAGGGGTTCCGTTCCCGAATGATCTTGACCGCTTTCTCATTGTCTCCGCGGGCAATGGCTGCAACGTAATTGGGGACATCGATCCCGGCAGGGCAGGCATGCTGGCACGCCGATATGACCATGGCGTCACAGGCGGCCCCTGCGCAGCGCTGTTCCAGGATGTGGTCCTCATATTCCTTTGAAAAGTACCTGAGCGTGGAAAGGGCCGGTTTGGCGCAGGTCTGGCCCAGGCCGCAGAGGGCCGTCTCGGCGATGGTCTCCCCCAGGTCCCGGATGGTCTGGATATCCGCGATCCTCCCCCGGCCCTGGGTAATGCGGGTCAGGATCTCCAGGAGCTGGGTGGTGCCCAGCCGGCAGGGCGCGCACTTGCCGCACGATTCCGACTGGGTGAAACTGAGGAAAAACCGGGCGATCTCCACCATGCAGTTGTTTTCGTCCATGACCACCATGCCGCCGGAACCCATGATGGCGCCGATACGTTGCAAGGTGTCGTAGTCGATCGGGAGATTGAGATGCTCCGCATCTGTGGAAGAGATGGCAGGGTCTATTGGCGCTGACATTGTCGTTTATGGCTCAGTTGATACAACGCGCGCATTGTGGACCGTGGCCCCGGAGTTTTATGTAGCCGTGGAGAATTTCTACGAAGCGGAAGAGGTCGTTGGACAATATGAAGTTG
>JAWOIH010000320.1:0-3100 GCA_046484725.1 Candidatus Desulfacyla sp.
CTGTCGTGTTGGGAAACCTGGAGTTGACCATGCTGGACCTGTCCTCGGAATCGGGCGTTGCCGACCGCATCACGAGAGCCATTGCCGCGACCCGTCGCGCTTCCGAAATCAGCGGCCTGATGCTGGCCTACCTTGGGCAGACGGCAGATAAACGCGAACCGCTGGACCTGTCCGTGCTCTGCAGTGAATTCCTGTCCGACCTCAGATCCGATATGCCGATGCATGTCACTCTGAAGGCCGAGCTGCCCGAACCTGGTCCGGCCATCAAGGCTAAGCCTTGCGCAAATCCAGCAGCTCCTGAAAAACCTGGTAATCAATCCCTTTGAATCCATGGGGGAGCAATCGGGTGTGGTATCGGTAAGTACACGAACGGCATGCCCTGCAGACATCCCATCCGTCCATCGCTGGCCGGTTGTTTTCACGCCAGGGGCGTTGAGCTATGCATGTCTGGAGGTGAAGGATACTGGCTGGGGTATTGCAGAAGACGTTATCGAAAAGCTATTCGATCCGTTTTACTCCACCAGGTTCATTGGCCGCGGTCTTGGCCTGCCCGTGGCACTGGGAAGTGTAAAAACCCATGGCGGCTGCATCACGTTAGAGACCGAGCCGGGGCAGGGAAGCATCTTTCGCGTACATCTGCCGTTGACAACCGAAGCAGTTCCCCGTCCAAAGGCGATTCCTCAAGTGGCGGCCGTCGGCCCCCGGGAAAATTTGACAGTGCTGCTGGTTGAAGACGACCCGCTCGCTCGAGAGACGGGCGCAATGGTATTGAGGCGCCTGGACATGAACGTGCTGGAAGCAAAAGACGGCATCGAGGCAGTGGAGGTGTTTCGGAAACATCAGAAAGAAATCCATTGCGTGCTGTGCGACCTGACCATGCCGCGGATGAACGGGTGGCAGACCATTGAGGCCCTTCGACGGCTTGCACCTGAGTCCCCTTTATTCTGGCCAGCGGATACGACCAGTTCCATGCCATGAAAGGCAAAGGTTCGCAATTGCCGCAATCTTTCAACCTGTGCGGTTAGCCATTAGCGGTTAGCCGTTAGCATCAAAACGGGGCGAAAATAAGAGATTTCAGAGAACTTAAGCCATCATGACAAAGGGTTCTGCTAACCCCATACACGAAAACTGAGGCAGAGCCTCCAGGTACGTATTCCAAGGCGGAGCTTTGGAACGATCCAACGATCCAAAGTTCCCTTCACCAAAGGGCTAATTGCTAATGGCCAAAAGCTAACCGCACAGGTCGAAATTTTTGACCAGAACTGTAATTTTCATAGTCTGCCCTCCCTCAATATGCCCCATTTTTCGCTGTTTCTATTGGATCACTATCACATTCGTGATCAGAAGCCGGCAACGGCGGCCCAAACACTGTGAAGGGCATCCATAAAGGCGGGGCAACTCAGGTCTCTGTGGAGCGCGCACAAGTGATGCATAACAGTGCCGAGGGGTCAAACTCCAACCGACGCGGATCAATGTCTTCTTCACAGACTATGCAAATACCGTAATCGCCGGAAGCTACGCGAGCCAAAGCCTGTTCGACCAAACCCAGCCGACTCCGACTCCGCCGCTGTGCCTCGATGGCCATGGCCTGTCCCTGCATTGCATCCATGCGCGACAGACGACCGACACGGGCTTGATCGAGGTTTACCGGTCTCGTGGATCTTCGTAATGCTTCATCCGTTTCAAGCAATTCCCTGCGCATTGCTTCAAGACGTTTTTGAAAGATATCCAACTGCACAATGTCCATAAATTACTCCGCCAGGATGCCAAGTTGTTTATAACTTATCGCTTTTTCTTGACTCGTTCATCGTTTTTGTGTAAAATGATGATGAATGTACGTCGCATCTCACGATCTTCGCCTCTGCGGCCCCCTTCTGATTTCGCCCCTGCTAAATCCTGAGGTCCTCCCCCTGCCTGGTAGATACGAATTGTCGTGTTTCCATTGAAGGAGTAATCGATTCGGCGGCAATGACTGCTGAGAGGCGGCCAAAGGCCCTGTCAAAATGGGGTCTCCTGTATATGGGAAAAACACCATGGAAGACCGAACAAACCACAAAACTAAAGGAGCAAAAAATCATGATGAAAAAGCATGCGAAAGCAAAAAGCCCCCCTGCGATTAAGGAACTTGTTACAGCGCCCCACAGGGATTTAATGAAATACAAAGAGCAAAAAGATGCCGAACGCCATTTGTTTGAAACCTGGGCGTTCACCACCTATAAGAAGCTAAGCGGTTCCATTCCAAAGAGCTATCTTATTGAAAAGGACGCTGTTCTTCAAAACCCTGAGCATATTCTTTGGAGAGAACATGTAAAATCACTCAAAAGCAATCTTGAAAGAGAAATAAAGCGAAACAAGACTGCAGGTTCAGAAACGTCTATCAGCCCGGTCATGCATAAACAGCTTCAGGACCTGTACGGTAATGTATTGGATTTGGAGGCCAAATCGCATGTATAGAAAAAGCCTGGACCGATACATGTTAACGAATGAAAGACCTCGACCGCCTGCCCCTTTTCAAAACAAGTAAAAAAGCCCAATCCCATCCTTTGAACATTCAGACCGAGTAGGCCTGTTCCCACCTGACAACGATGCTCAGAAATTCTTCAGGAAGCCTGGTTTTGACTTCCTTAAGAATGGCTTCGGGAATTTCCTTGTAGAAGGCATGGGCTATTCCGCCTGCAATACAGGCAAGTGTATCGCTGTCGCCTCCGAGTGAAACCGCCTTTCTCACTGCCTCTTCATAGTCCCCGGATTCCAGAAACGCGATGATGGCTTGCGGCACGGATCCCTGACAGGAAACATCAAAACGGTATGTCGGCCTGATCTCATCGATAGTCCGGTCAAGATCATACCCGAACCGCATGCTGATTTCCTCTCGAATACGGTCTTTGGCCGCGCCCGTCCGCGCCAGAAAAACCGCCAGCGCAGTAGCCTGCGCCCCTTTGATCCCCTCTGGATGATTGTGGGTGATCTTAGCGCTCCTTTCCGCTTCCAGCAGCACCTTTTCCGTTGTGGAAAAAGCCAGTCCCACCGGGCTCACACGCATGGCCGAACCGTTGCCCCAACTGTTATAGGGTGCGCTTCCGTGGTCTGACAACCAGTC
>JAWOIH010000322.1:0-3465 GCA_046484725.1 Candidatus Desulfacyla sp.
TCACAGGAAACATAGAACTTTCTTGAAAAAAGCGCTCATGTAATCAGCAAGTAGGTGAGGCCAGTATAACTAAAGATGAAATTCTGGAGGGCACCAAGGAACCACTGACAAGAATAACTATCGACCCCAGGTTATGGGGGGGAGGGGGGGGGAACCCTGCATCAGAGACATGCGGCTCACCGTACGCACCATCGTCGGCCTTATTGCCACCGGTAAAACTGTTGAAGGTATTCTTGCGGAATACCCATACCTGGAACATGAAGATGTAATGGAAGCCCTTTCCTATGCTGCATGACGAGCAGAAGAAAAAGAACTGTCGAATTTCTCCTCAATCTGAACCGTTATCGCGTATTTTTTTTCGCCTCCGAGTTACCGGATCTGCAAAGAGGACATATTACCTCATGATCCAGCGCTACTCTTCACGTCGCAGCCCACTGAAGGATTTCCTGGCCAAACAACTGGCAGGCGCTCGCCGGTATGACCGGATCGCCGGATTCTTCAGCTCTTCGCTGCTGGAGGTGGCGGGCGAGGCACTGGAGCGGATGAGGCCTGAAAGGGGCGAGAGCTGCGTTCGGGTTGTCTGCAACTCCAGCCTCCATCCTTTGGATGTTCAGACGGCGCGAGCGGCCAAGTGGGGGATGCACCGCAAAATCGGGGATCATCGAGAGGGGCGAACTTCGGCGGTTGAACCGCGATAAAATCAAAAGACGAATCACCACCGGGGAGTTGCGATCCGAGGTCCTGATCAGCGGGTTAGGGAAGTTCATCGTGAGAAAGAAGGCGCAGCGAAGGGGAAGAAACCCGGCGACCGGCGGGGATTTTACCCCGGTCGCCAGGAGGGTGGTTATTTTCAAGAGCTCGTTCGTTTTGAGGGATAAGTTACAATGAAAGTTATGGGCCTTCGAAATATGCATAAAAAAGGGGTTTAAGCATGACACCTAAACCCCCGATTTACCGCTATTTGGCGGAAGTGCATGGGAATCGAACCCACCCGACAGCTCTTCACCGTCGCACCGGATTTGAAGTCCGGGAGCCCCACCAGTGAGCTTTCCACTTCCGGGAGCAATAATAGTGGCCGGAGGAGTCCATGTCAATGGGATTTAAGAAGGATTCACCACCACAGAGAGCACAGAGAAAATGTTTTGTTTTTAGGGAGATGCCGAAAAACAAAACGATTGTGCCAAAAAACATTAATAGGCATCATCGAATAATGCACTTGGTGCTCCGTGATCCAAGAATCGCGCCATAAAGGACGCGGCGCATGGAAAAATAGAATATTTGTCCCAGGTGAGTTGACAATGCAGCCTGATCGTCATACTATTTTGGCATGATGGTATTACACGGGGGGCGTAACATGAAGACTGTTGCCGTGAAGTTACCGGATTCCCTGCTGGCTGAAATAGAGAATGCTGCAAAGGAGAAAGGTGAAAACAGGTCTGCCTTGATAAGAATGGCTATTGAGGAGTTTCTGGCAGTGAAGGGGAAGTTAAGAAAAGGTTCCTGTCTCGATCTTGCTCGAGATCTCGCCGGAACCGTGAAGGGAAAGGCTGACCTGTCGACAAACGAAAAGCACATGGACGGTTACGGTCAATGATGCGACTGCTGGATGAAAGTTCGATTTTCACCCTGGATGGCCATTTTAGAATCTACCGCAAGAACAAGCGCCAAGTAATCCCTCTTCTAATTCCCCCCGGCATCCCTTAGATGGGGATGATGGCGGCACGGGCATAGATTCAAACCACCAGTGAGCTTTCCACTTCCACCGGGAATAATAGGCACGATAGCCTTTGTCAATGGGATTTAAAAAAGACGGCAAGCGGCGCATGGGGCACGGGGCAGGGGCGAAGGGGAGGGGATATCCTTGGATGGATATTCTTTTTTCCGTGAGCCGTGTGCCGTGAGCCGTGTGCCGTGCGTCGTCTGTTCATCAGCCCAGGTGCTCGATGATGATGTTGAGAATCCTTCGGATGGGCTCGGCTGCGCCCCACAAAAGCTGGTCTCCGCAGGTAAAGGCCGTGAGGTATTCCGGGCCCATGATCATTTTGTGAATGCGGCCGACGGGCACGGTCAGGGTCCCGTTCACCGCGGCCGGGGTGAGGTATTTGAGGGTCGATTCCTTGTCATTGGGAATCACTTTGGCCCAGTCATTTCCCATTTCAATGAGATCCACCAGCACCTCAAGGGGCACGTCCTGCTTGAGCTTGATGGTCAGGCCCTGGCTGTGGCATCGCATGGCGCCCACACGAACGCACAAACCGTCCACAGGGACCGGGGTTTTGGTGCCGAGGATTTTGTTGGCCTCCACAAAGCCCTTCCATTCCTCCCTGGTCTGGCCTGATTCCATGGCACGGTCGATCCAGGGAATGAGACTGCCTGCAAGAGGGGCCCCGAAGTACTGGACCGGGAGGGACGGCGCACGGAGTTCCCTGGTGACCAGGGCGTCGATTTCAAGCGCGGTGGAGGCGGGGTTGTCCAAAAGCCCTTTGGCTGCAAAGCCGAGGGTCGACATCTGGGCGATCAGTTCGCGCATGTGATTGGCTCCAGCCCCTGAAGCGGCCTGGTAGGTCATGGAGGATATCCACTCCACATGGCCCGCAGCAAAGAGGCCCGAGACGGCCATCAGCATGAGACTCACGGTGCAGTTCCCGCCTACATAGGTCTTCATTCCCGATTTGAGGCATGAATCGATCACGTTTCTGTTCACAGGATCCAGCACGATCATGGCATCCTTTTCCATCCGCAGGGTGGAGGCGGAGTCGATCCAGTAGCCTCTCCAGCCTTTGCTACGGAGTTCGGGATAGACTCTGTTCGTGTAGTCGCCGCCCTGGCATGTGACCAGGATATCCATGGCGGAAAGAAGGGTGAGATCAAAGGCGTCTTGAAGAGGCGGCATTTCCATGCCGATATCAGGGCCTTTGCCTCCTATGTTCGATGTCGTGAAGAAAAGGGGTTCATAACCCTTAAAGTCCTTCTCCGCAACCATGCGCTCCATGAGCACGGAGCCCACCATGCCTCGCCATCCGATGAACCCGATCTTGAGCATAGATTTCTCCTTGGATGCCATCTTGACGGCTTCGTAAAAGGTACGAAAAGCTCCCCCCTCTTGTCATTCCCGTGAAGACGGGAATCCAGTGTTCTCAAGGGGTTCTGGACTCCCGCCTCTCCATCCTCCGTAGCAGAGCTACTGCGGAGGACGGGCGCGGGAGTGACAACTGAGAAGACTTTTTACGAGACCATCAAATTTGACGTCTTGAAAAGTATTGACTTTAGTGTATAACAGGGAATACTATTTCATCGATCCTATGACCACTGTTTTTTGCCATTTTTGAGGCAACATTTTATGAAGAACATCCAAATCAGCTTTGATGAAACCCTTCTGGAAGAAGTTGACCGCATTGCCCAAACGAGCCGGCTGTCACGGTCCGCCATCGTGCGAGAAGCCCTGAAAATATGGATAAAACAAAA
>JAWOIH010000117.1:0-5617 GCA_046484725.1 Candidatus Desulfacyla sp.
GTTTCGGGAAATGTCAACCAAAAAGCGACCCGAGTTCAGGGCATTGCCGCGGTTCCGTTAATGGGGGCAATGGGACCGAATCAGGCCGCCGGGCCCCACGAATTCCATGCTGCACATATTGAGATTCGGGTCTTTTCGGATTTTCCAGGGAGAGACATGGCCCTTAAAGACGAGGATACCTCAAAAAAGGAGCCCCGTGGTTGACACCCTCCCCTTTCTTCCCTATACTCCCGTCGTTATCCGGATGCCACTGAGGCGCTTTCAACTCTTTTATTCCCTGGTTTTCTGTCACAAAAAGGAAGCCTTTATTATCTCTTTGTGGCCCTGTGGCTTTGTGTGAGATATTTTACGAGATTCACCCGTAAGAGATACGTTAATTCGAAATTTCTAAATCCATTATACCAAAGAGGAGGGCAACATGAGTCCTAATGCAAGTGATTTCAGAGATATTGACCCGGGAGAACGGGTCCTGATGGGTCCGGGCCCCAGCGATGTGCCTGCTCGCGTCCTGCAGGCCATGTCCGCCCCCTGCATCGGGCACCTCGACCCGGTATTTCTCTCCATCATGGATGAAACCCAGCGACTCCTCCGGTTTCTCTTTCAGACAGAAAATGCATTGACCATCCCGGTTTCCGGGACCGGGAGCGCAGGCATGGAGACCTGTTTCGTCAATCTGGTGGAGCCGGGGGACGAGGTGGTCGTCTGTGTGAACGGGGTCTTCGGGACGCGCATGACCGACATTGTCAACCGCCTGGGCGCAAAACTGATCCGGGTGGACGCGGAATGGGGAAAGGCCGTCGATCCGGAGAAGGTCCGGCAGGCCGTGAAGGGAAGGGAGCCGAAAATCCTGGCCGTGGTTCACGCCGAGACCTCCACCGGGGTCTGTCAACCCCTCGACGACCTCCAGTCCATTGCAAAGGGGGCCGGGGCCCTCTTCCTGGTGGATATGGTCACATCCCTTGGCGGCATGGAGGTCGCCCTGGACCGGACGGGGATCGATGCAGCCTACAGCGGGACCCAGAAGTGCATCTCCTGCCCCCCCGGTCTCTCCCCCATTTCGTTCAGTCCTGCGGCCATGAAGGTTCTTCAGGAACGGAAAAGCCCGGTGCCAAGCTGGTATCTGGACATGAGCATGGTCAGCAGTTACTGGGGAGCGGACAGGAAGTACCACCATACGGCCCCCATCAACATGATCTATGCCCTGAGGGAGGCCCTGCGCATTATTTTGGAAGAGGGGCTGGAGGCCCGGTTCGCCCGTCACAGGGTGAACCATCAGGCCCTGGTGGCAGGGGTCGAGGCCATGGGTCTCTCCATGCTCGTGGCACAAGGGGAACGGCTCCCCATGCTGAACGCCATCCGCATCCCCGAGAAGGCGGATGACCTGAAGGTCCGCAAGGCCCTGTTGAATGACTTCGGCATGGAGATCGGGGGGGGGCTGGGCGCCCTCGCAGGGAAGGTATGGCGAGTGGGTCTGATGGGCCATGCCTCCCGCCGCAGGAACGTCTTTCTCTTCCTCTCGGCCCTGGGGACGATCCTCAAGGCCCAGGGGGTGAGCGTGGGAACGGGGGCCTTGGAAGCGGCCGCATCGGTCTACGCGTCTGCAAATTGAGGCGTTGCTGGAGATGGTAGTGGGATGACGCTGCACATAGGTCGGCGCTCCTGACAACAGGATTAGAGGTTCATAGAGAACGTGTCCTGACGCCCCAGGACTTTGACCCGATCCCGGTACTTGGACTCGCAGTCGCCATCCCACCGGAATTGAGGTTAACACATCCTCAGAAATTTGACAGCTTTTTTATTTGAAAGACCTTATCACCCCTGGAAAGGAAAAAAATGGGTTTGATTCACGGATCCGCGAGCTTTACGAGATATATGGCTGAGGGGACCCTTCCGCAGCATTTCATGGAAGTCCTTTCTGAAAGCATCGCTCGATACGCCTTCAGAGACCTCGACGAAAAATCGATCGATGAACGTTCGGCGGGCTGGGTGAATATCATGGATATGTTCGACAACCGGTTTGCAGGAATCCAGTTTCTCAAAGAACCCTATGTTGCCATGTCGCTCAGGATCGACGAAAGAAAGATCCCCCCCACGGCCCTGAAACAATACTGCAGGGAGGCTGAAGACAGGATCAAAGAAGAGGAACATCTTGAGTTCCTGCCGAAAAGCCGTCGCGCCGATATCAAGGAGGCCGTGAGACTCCGTCTCCTGAAGCGGGCGATTCCGGTTGCCAGGATCTATGACATGATCTGGAACACCGCCACCGGTCTGGTGGTATTCGGATGCACCAGCGCCAGGATCTGCGACGAATTCATGGTGCGGTTTCTTCAGACCTTTAACCTTCAGCTCCAGGCGATATGCCCCTTTACCCTTGGAGAACTGTTTCTTGGAAAAGGGGGCGCTTCCCTCAATCTCTTAGACGGGCTGGTCCCCAGCCGCTTTCTGGAGGGCCAATAGCCATGCAGCTTCTGGACAAGGTGAGAAAGACGGAGTTTCTGGGAAGAGAATTCCTCCTCTGGCTCTGGTTCAAGTCAGAGACCGAGGATGGCATATTTGATCTGGGCGACAAGGGAAAGGCCGAACTCTGGCTGGATGGAAAGATCACGCTCCAGTCGGAAAACGAGCGGGGAGTGGAGACCATTACCTGTACGGGCGAGGCCTTGAACATGAAAGAGGCCCGGTTCGCACTGGCCGGAGAAAAAGAGATCCGTCAGGCCACCGTCAAGCTGGCGATCGGCGACAACCAATGGTCCTTTGTTTTGGATTCCACATGGATGAATTTCCGCTCCTTTAAAACCCCCAGGGTCATCAATGACGGCAAAGAGGACCCGGACGGGCTGTTTTATGAAAAGGCATTCCTGATCGAAGAGGCCATATCCGCCATGGACCGGATCTATGCCTCTTTTATCGGAGACCGCCTTTCTCCTGAATGGTTGACCGAAACGCGCAGTGCGATTGCCCGATGGATACGCCAGGGCGCGACAGGGGGCGTAACGCAGCCCCTGCCTGCAGAAAGAGGGATGGATTGAGGGGACCCTTCTATGGCGAAACCGTGTTTGAGACCGCCCTTCCCTGTTTCAGTCTCGCAATGTTGTCTGCAACCGCATGGCCCAGGGCGCTGAAAGACTGTTCGGTGACACCGGCCGTGTGGGGGGTCACCACGATACGGTCATGGTTGAGGAGCGGGTGTCCGGGGGCGGGCGGTTCGCTGGTCAATACATCCAGGCCCGCCCCGGCGATAACCCCTTCTGTGACCGCGGCATATAGGTCGTCTTCGTTGACGATGGGACCCCGACTGATATTGATGACATAGGCAGAGGGCTTCATTCGGGAAAACACCGAACGGTTGATCATGCCCCGTGTTTCCGGGGTCAGGGTAACGGCCGAGATAAGAAAATCCGCCTCGGGAAGGAGGAAATCGAGACGGTCCGGTCCCGCCGCCTGGACCAGGCCCAGTGCTTCCGCCAGTCCCCGGGGCGGAGAAAGTTCAATCCCTGTCACCTTCATCCCCAGGGCCACCAGACGCCGGGCAAGGGCCCGCCCCACCGCGCCCAGGCCGATGATCAGAGCCATTCGGTCGATGAGGGCCTGGCCCCTGGGCCGTCCCCACTCTCCCTGGGCAATGGCCTGTTGGCTGGCCTTGAAGAGGCGGGAGCAGGCCATCATCAGAAAGACGCCCCCCTCGGCCGTGCATTCGGCATGGACCGGGGCCTGACTCCCCGGAACATTGGCCACCGGGATCCCCCTTGCCGCAGCCGGTCGGATGTCCACCCCTTCCAGGCCCACGCCGAACTGCTGGATCAGTTTCAGGTCCGGCGCGGCCTCAATGATCCCGGATGTGATCCGGGTCATGGAGGGGATCAGGACCTCGGCCCATGGAGATTCCTCGGGGACCTGTTCCTGCGTGCAGCAGCGGATCTCGTCCTCAGGAAGGAGGCGGGTGAGGATCTCCATCATGGCCGGGAATATGTCGTCGCAGATCAGGATGCGCATCTTTTCAGGACGCCCTTCTTGTTTCGGCCATAAAGGCCATCTGTTCAAAGCCGGTTTTAGGCGGCGTGCGGCGCTGCGCTTCCGGTTTGAGCACCAACTGCAATGCCTCCTCAGGACACGCGACCACACACAGGCCGCACCCGATGCACCGATCCCGATCGATCTCTGCCGTGTCTCCATCATTCATACGAATCGCGTCCATCTGACACCTCTCCAGACAGGTCTCGCAACCGGTACACAGATCCGGATCAACCTTGGCAAAATAGTTGGAGAAGACCTTTTCGGCCGGCCTGGGGTGCCGTTTCAGAGAGGTGAGGACCCCGCAGCAGTCGCCGCAGCAGTTGCACATCCCGCCCGGATTCTGTGCCGTCGCCGGCTGGGTCACCAGACCGACCTCCTGGGCCGTTGTCAATATCCCGATAGCCTCGTCCGCACCGATTTCGCGGCCCATGCCCCGGTCCACATAGTACTGCCCCATGGAGCCGAACATGAAGCAGGTCTCCAAAGGCTTGTCGCACCCTTGACCCACCAGCCGCTTCTGCTTCCTGCAAATGCAATCGGTAACCACCACCCTGCCGGCCTTCCTCAGGATCTCGGCCGCGTCTTCATAGGCGGCCACATGGTGCAGGACCTCGATGGTGCGTTGAACCGGGACCGTCCGCAAAAAGGCGGCCGCCCCCCGGGTCATGGCGCCGTGGAACCCCTCCTCCATATATCTTTCAACCAGCCCGGCCAGGCGGGGCTTGAGTGTGGACACCTGGAATTCGAACAGCCCGTGTACAAACGGAATGGCGCCGTATCTGACAAGATCCCCCTTGCGGGAGCGAAAGAGAAGCCCCCGCTCGGCCATATCGTCCAGTTGGGCCGCCACCGCTTCAACCGGAAGGTCCAGACGCCCTGCTATCGCCTCAGGGGTCTCCAGCCTCGGGGTGAGATGGAGAAACAGTCCGGCATCTTCCTCATTAAACAACTCTTTCAGGATCTCGATCTCGACACCGGAATCGGTCGCGGGAAATCCCATCGAATACTGGTCCAGTTGCTGCTGCAATTGTCTAAAAACGTCTTTTGCCATCTCATCCTCCAAAATCCCGATAAACCCTGCAGGTCATTAAATTGAGACCGCGCCTCATC
Source organism: Candidatus Desulfacyla sp. (assembly GCA_046484725.1). Classification (GTDB taxonomy): domain Bacteria; phylum Desulfobacterota; class DSM-4660; order Desulfatiglandales; family Desulfatiglandaceae; genus AUK324. The sequence continues at coordinate 5,125 of JAWOIH010000117.1, forward strand.
CGTTTCCATCGCCATCGGCATCAACTCAGGCTCCCCTGTTTCTTTCGACAAGATACAGGACTCCACAGTCCAAAGTTCTCGTAATGCATTGATTTTTTTGAATGCATAAATTCCAGGCCGTCATTCCGGCGAAAGCCGGAATCCAGTGTCTTTTTAAGAAGTTAAATGTTCTGGATGCCGGATCAAGTCCGGCATGACGTGAGAACTTTGGACTCTCAAGATACAGGAGAATGATGCCGATATCAATTCCAATCGCAAATCGCAAATCCCATATCAGGGTCATCGCGCCACCGGGGAATGATGCGGCCAATCGTTTGCTCGCCTTTGTCGAAAACATCCTCATGGACGCCAGGCTCTCCGAATACCCTACCGGATACCGGGGCCTTATCATATAATGATTGCCGGCCGCCCCAGGGCCTCCGGACTGTTCCAGGGAGCCCATCATGTCAATAAATTTGCGCGGGTGCCGCGACGGGTGGTTGAAAAGGGGGGC
>JAWOIH010000186.1:0-3421 GCA_046484725.1 Candidatus Desulfacyla sp.
TTCTTCGAATCCAGCACCCGCACCCGCAGCACCTTCGAACTGGCGGCCAAGCGCCTGTCGGCGGACGTGCTCAACCTGGACATCAACACCTCCGCCACCTCCAAGGGTGAGTCGCTGTCCGACACCCTGCTGAACCTTGAGGCCATGGCCAGCGACATGTTCGTGGTGCGCCATTCCCTTGCTGAGAAGCGTGGTCCTGCCCGGGGATTACCTGGTGGTCGAGGATGGCAACATCAATGGCAACCCGGTGCTGCCGGGCTGGGGCGAGGGGGCTCCCCAAGTGCCTCTACAAATTCCCTCGGGTAGGTGATCTCATCACGGTCCATTTTTTTGAGCAGATCCGGGGGCACCTCCTGTTTTACAAATGCCCGGACCTCCTCTTTGATCCCCTTTTCCACATCGGTCAAAAGAATATCCTGCAACATGGTCTTTCCCCCCTTTTATGCAGCGGTTATTGATTGAACGACCCTGTTCGTAACCCTTTTTATCATAAATGCGCGAAAAACACAAAATTCAAGCCCGGCGCGCAGCAATTCTCATCTTCCCTTTCAAAGGGATGCCATGGGGTTACAGGGGGGCCGTAAGGTCCTGAAAAATCGCCTTACGGCGACGCTATGAACGCTGCAGGGGAATATTTCAATCGCAGAATGGAGATGGGTTGTCCCTGGACAGCAATCCCATCAAGGATCAGGGCTCCCATATCAGCCCTCGCCCTGAGGCAGGATCCCCTTCACACGGCCAACCACCCCGCTTTCCAGACGCACCTTTATGCCGCGCGGGTGGGTGGCGGAACGCGTCAAAATCGTGTGAACAATGCCTTCCGTCAGTCTGCCGGAACGCTGGTCCTGTTTCTGCACAACCTCCACTCGATCCCCCGGCGTGATGTCGGCCCGTTTTCTATGATCCATTCCTGTTTACATTGAGAAGCGCCATCGCCCTTAGGGCGGATGATGCCTCGTTCCCCCCTCTCTCTATAATAGTCGGACACGTGCCCTTGGATAGACAAGTATAGCATGCGGGCGAGGGAGAGATAAAAAAAAAGATGAATACGGATGCTAAAATAGAAGGATGGGCGAAACGACTTTTATCAGGAGGATTGCCATGGGGACCGACGGGATCCGGTTATGGATCATGAACTGGGGATCAAAGGCCGCAGCCCTTCAAATGGAAGTCTTGAGACGAGAAATCAGGTCGGAGGCGGAAAAGGGGGCAATACCCCATGGAGCCTCCATCTCGGTTGAAAAAGTCAGACCTGCGGCCGGCCCCCCACGCAGAATCATCTCTCGCAACGCGGCCGACCTGATCAATGCGTCACAGCCGCCTGGTACAGCGGCAATAGCCGTGTAAACAGCCGGGCGATATTTCCTACGATATCCAGGCCGCACGCCACAGCGTCGTCCTTATCGATGGTGCCGGTAAGCTGCAAATCGAAGGGCCTCGTTTCCGGCGCGTCATTGATATACCCGGACAGCGCTTCCTGACACGGTTGACCCCCGCTCTTATCGGCGCACCAGCCCTCATCTGAGGCCAGCAGCTTGCCTGAGGAGGGGCTTGTGAGGTTACAAACGGTCAGGTTGTCCTTGACGGCTATGGCATGGAGCATATCCTCATTTTCCTGCCGGGTCAGCCATTCGCTGAAAGCGTTCCAGTCGGTTGCCGTGCCTCCTTTGTTATCGGGGCGTGCCACTCGGAATCCATAATAAAGGGCCCGGTGGTCCACTCTGATAAAAAATCTGGCCTGACAATCCGTTTCCGCATGACCGTGGTGTTCGATGTCCTGCACATGCATTTCGGGTTTGGCGCCGAATGCCCAGGAATTGAACTTGAACCGGGTGGTGTCGATTTTTTGAGCGACTGCCGCACCCAGCTGGTTGCGGGAGCGCCAGATCGTTCCGTAGGCGCTTTTTTTAAAGTCCGTCGGCGCAAAGCCTGAAAAAACGGCCTTTTCCCCGGCCGACGCGGACTTGGACGAGGGTCTGCCGGCGAACTCTTGTTCCTGTTTTTCCCTCTTCCTGCGCTCCGCAATGCGAAGCTGCAGATCGATCTCCGTGCGGATCTCTTCGCCGTTTTCCCAGCGAATCGTCATCTCGTCTCCGTGGATGGCAATGACCGTGAAGACACCTTTCTCATTTTCGTATTGTTCATCGACGTTAAATACAAATTCTGCCGCCTCGTCCATGGTGCCTCCTCCTTTGGATTTCATTGTCAATTGTTGGCACTAAAACATAACAAATTGAATACCTGAAAGAAACATGAGTGCAAACAAAAGGAATACCCCGTGGGGCCCCTATGCGGACCGGAACCGCTTATCTTTTTCACCTTTCCGACGCCGAATCGTATTGCCGGTGCCTGGTTTTAGCGTTGGTTGCTTTTGCTTCTCCTGGGTTTGATCAAGGTGATTAAGCATCTTTTTAAGTTTTTCGTCTAATTGATTCCGTGTGCTTTCGTTCATGATGGGTCCCTTTTCCGTCTGATATATTAGAGATATTTGAATTTTGATGGATGCATGCCGCCCTTAACATCATGAGGGGGCCTCGCAAAGGGTTCAGAACCATCCACCGGTCCTGCATGTGCGGCTTGTCATCTGAGGGTTTGAGGGCGCACCGACTGTCTGAATTCCTTCAAGTCCAAAGCGTTCAAAGAAGCATATATGCGAAAAACAAAGACACCCTCCCATGATTTGTTTAGCCTTTGGCGATCCATTCATCAATAACCTCTTTGTCAAATCGCCAGACCCTGCCAATTCGAACCGCAGGGATTTTGCCCTCCTTGGATAATTTGCATATTGTTATTTGATGCAGTTGCAAGTACTTAGCCATTTCTTTCGTTGTCATAATCTGTGCCAAAATAGATTCTCCTGTGTCTTCATCTTTTATAAAGTATGGTCTGGGACAGGAAAGACCAAAAAAATTCTATTCCCAAGGCGGCCTAACGGCCGCAAACCCAATGATTCGTCCCGCCCAAGCGGGAATCGGGTTTCAGGTCTCAGCAAACAACCCCGCCGCTGCGGGGGCACCCGAGACCTGACACCTCCATCGCGAATGAATCAAATGGGTCAGCTTCTACAAAACATGTTCGCTTCTTGTCCCTCAAGGCGGGGTTGCAACCAAAAATTCTGATAACTGGAAGTGGTTTCAGAAGCCTATGGACGAGGATGTCATATCCCCTTGGGAATAATCAACACCATCTGCCTTCTTAATACTTTATAATAATCTAAGCTAATATTTACCACATGTCAAGTTTTTATTTTATTTTATATATTTTTCTCAATTAATCAATACTTTTGACAACTATTATATCATCTGCTTGCGGTAAAACCGTCATTATATTGGTGACTTTCCGAAATTCAGGTCGTTTTTGGGTCTCTCATGTTAAGGCCCCCTCCACTTGAATTTCTCCATTCATCGCCTTCAAGCAATCG
>JAWOIH010000356.1:0-25950 GCA_046484725.1 Candidatus Desulfacyla sp.
AGTATACCCGGTATGGGACTGTTATATTGAGTATTATCCAGGGATTTGGCATCGCTGTCGGTCTTGAGAATATGACCAGCCCGGGCGGAGCCATGATCGTACCTGCCGGTGGTTGGGGATTTAGACTTCTCACGGTTATTACATTGACGGCCGGTACCTCCTTTCTCATGTGGTTGGGAGAGCAGATAACAGAGAGGGGGATCGGAAACGGGATTTCTCTGATCATTTTTTCCGGCATTGTTGCCGGGTTTCCGGTGGGTGTTGTCAATACGTTCCGGCTGATGAGCACCGGGGAATTGACCCCATTTTTCATTGCTCTGCTGGTTGCGTTCATGGTTGTGGTGGTGGGCGCCATCGTGTTTGTTGAGAGGGGTCAAAGACGCATACCGGTCCAGTATGCCAAGCGGGTGGTTGGCCGCAGGATGTATGGGGGGCAGAGCACCCATCTTCCCCTGAAGGTCAATACGGCAGGCGTTATCCCGCCTATTTTCGCCTCTTCCATCATCATGTTTCCGGCGACCATCGCTAATTTTCTGAGTGTGGATGAATTCCCCTGGCTTCAATATGTTGTCAGTGCCTTGTCTCCCGGACATATCATCTATACGCTGATTTATGTGACCTTCATATTCTTCTTCTGCTATTTCTATACGGCCGTTCATTTCAACCCGGTCGACGTTGCCGACAATATGAAACGGTCAGGAGGGTTTATTCCCGGGATCAGGCCGGGAAAGAATACGGCCGAATATATTGACAGGGTGTTGACAAGGCTTACCTTTTCAGGGGCCGTCTATGTGTCTATCGTCTGTGTCCTGCCGGAAATACTGATTTATCGTTTAAATGTGCCATTCTATTTCGGTGGAACCGCCCTCCTGATAGTGGTCGGCGTGGCAATGGACACAACGAACCAGATCGAGTCCCACTTGCTGACCCGGCATTACGAAAGTTTTATGAAAAAGGGGTTTGGTAAAGCGAGATAGGTATCTCGGTAGATTTGTTGGAAATGGTCGGGTTCTCGGGGAAGGTCATATGCCCAAGGAAGAAGCGATTGAGGTCGAGGGGATTGTGATTGAGACGCTGCCCAATGCCATGTTCAGGGTCGAACTCAAGAACGGACACCGGGTCCTGTCTCATATTTCGGGTCGAATCCGGAAGAATTTTATTAAGATATTGCCCGGGGACATGGTGATGGTGGAATTGTCTCCATACGATTTGAGCAGAGGACGGATTGTGTATCGGGGTAGCAGACAGTGATGCAGCATCCCCGGGTGTCGATAACATTGGCAAGGCTTTTTGCGAAGGAGCAAAAAGGCGGAAATATGAGGACGTTAGTGTCATGAAAGTGCGGGCATCAATCAAGAAGATGTGTAAACGGTGCAAGATCATTCGACGCAATGGAATAACCCGTGTGATTTGCGACAATCCTCGTCATAAGCAGAGACAGGGATGATGTGGGCTGCCAAAACGGCGGAACCCGATCGTTGGTTCATGAGCGGGCTTTAGACTATTAAGAGAAGAGGAGTTGAAAATTGGCAAGGATCGCGGGTGTCGACTTACCAAAGGGGAAAAGAATCGAGATTGCGCTCACCTACATTTATGGGATCGGGAGATCGATGGCGCAGAAGATACTCTCCGAGGCGGGTATAGACTGGGGCGTTAAATCAGATGATCTCACTCCCGATCAGATCACCGGTATCAGAAAGGTCATTGATGAGAAATGTAAGGTTGAAGGTGATTTGAGACGGGAAGTATCCATGAATATCAAGCGTCTGATGGATCTCGGCGCGTATCGTGGATTGAGACACAGGAGGGGTCTGCCCGTAAGGGGACAGCGGACCAGTACGAACGCAAGAACGAGAAAGGGGCCGCGCAGGGCCGTTATGGGAAAGAGAAAAAAATAGAGATTTGAGGAAACAGCATGGCAAAGACGGCGAGAAAAAGAACCAAATCCAAAAAGGAAAAGAAGAGCGTCCCCTCCGGGATTGTCCATATTCAATCTACCTTTAACAACACGATTGTGACGATCACGGATCTCGAGGGAAATGTCATCGCTCAGTCAAGCGCGGGAAGGGGCGGCATCAAGGGATCCAGGAAAAGCACCCCTTTTGCGGCCCAGATCGCCGGCCGGGATGCCCTCAGGCAGGCAATGGATCAGGGAATGAGGGTGGCGGAGGTCCGGGTCAAGGGACCTGGCGTAGGCAGGGAGGCTGCCTTGAGGTCACTTCAGGTAGATGGATTTACCGTGACCGTCATCAGGGATGTGACCCCTATTCCGCATAACGGCTGCCGTCCCCCGAAAAGGCGAAGGGTGTGACCATGGTGGGTTGCGGAGCGGATGGAAAATTATACCAATGGATGACGAATAACCAGGGCAGGAGGGGTTGTTTTGGCCAGATATAGAGATTCTTCATGCAAATTGTGCCGACGAGAGAATCTGAAACTCTATTTGAAGGGCGACCGGTGCTATGGAGACAAGTGCGCTTTTGAGAGACGTGCATATGCACCGGGGCAGCATGGCCAGAGACGCGGAGGAAAGGTCTCGGATTACAGGGTGCAGCTCAGGGAGAAGCAGAAAGTCAAGAGAATTTACGGCTTGTTGGAAAAGCAGTTTAGAGGCTATTATTACCGCGCTGACAAGCGGAAGGGGATTACCGGCACCAACCTGTTGACAGCGCTTGAGTCTCGGTTAGACAATATTGTTTACCGGATGGGTTTTGGCGCCTCCCGTAAACAGGCGCGACAGTTGGTTAGGCATAATCACTTTACAGTGAACGACAAGAAGGTCAATATACCCTCTTACCTAGTGAAAGTGGGAGATCAAATCGGGGTGAAAGAGAAAAGCAAAAAGGTGCCCCAGGTCATCGAAGCAATGGAGACTGTGGTCAGGAGAGGCATTCCGGACTGGATTGAAGTTGATAAGGAGAAGTTCAAGGGAACGCTGAAAGCCCTTCCCAATCGAGAAGATCTCACGATGCCCATTCAGGAACAGCTCATTATAGAATTGTACTCAAAATAGGTATGGGAATCTGATTGTTGATGATGCTCTTTTAAAAATTTACATTAAAAATCGTCAATAAAAGCATGGGGAGGCCTTCTTGGTAGATCTAAAAAGTAAAAACTGGCGCGAGTTGATTAAGCCTAAACGAATCGAAATAGATTCGGAGAGTTACACCAATTCCTATGGTAAATTTGTGTGCGAACCGCTCGAAAGGGGGTTCGGAATCACCATCGGGAATTCCTTGAGACGTGTTCTCCTATCGTCCCTCCAAGGCGCGGCAATTGTATCCGTCAGGTTTGATGAGGTGCTTCATGAATTCTCTACCATTTCTGGGGTGTTAGAGGACGTAACGGATATCATTTTGAACCTGAAGTCGATACGGCTCAGGATGGTCGATGTTGAGGAGGCCGTCATCCGTCTGAATCGAGAGGGAGAGGGCGAGGTTACTGCGGGGGATATTGAGACGGACGGTTTTGTTGAAATCCTTAACCCTGATCAACACATCGCCACCTTAAACAAGGAAGGCAAGATGAACATGGAGATGGTGGTCAGGACAGGCAAGGGGTATGTGCCGGCAGAAAGAAACAAGATGCCGGATATGCCCATCGGTGTCATTCCGGTGGATGCCGTGTTTTCCTCCATTCAAAAGGTAAACTATATTGTGACAAACGCCCGGGTGGGCCAGATTACGGATTATGATAAACTGACTCTTGAAGTCTGGACAGACGGAAGCGTGCTCCCGGAAGATGCTGTTGCATACGCCGCTAAGATCCTGAAGGAGCAGATGAACCCATTCATCAATTTCGAGGAAGAATCAGAGCCGGTAGAAGAGATAGAGGATGTAGAAAGAGAAAAATTGAATGAAAATCTTTTCCGGCCTGTTTCGGATCTTGAATTATCCGTACGCTCAGCCAACTGTCTTCAAAATGCCAAGATCTCTCTGATCGGTGAATTGGTTCAGAAAACAGATGCCGAGATGCTCAAGACCAAGAATTTTGGAAGGAAGTCTCTTAATGAGATCAAGGCCATTCTCGAAGAGATGGGGCTTTTTTTGGGTATGAAGATCCCGCATTTTCCTTCTTCTCCGATTACCCATGAGGACGAGGAAGAAGGGCTGGAAGCCGTAGTCGATGAGGAAAGAGAAGAGGATGCGGAAGAAGCGGAGTACGCAGACGAAGCGGACGATGAAGACAAAGAGGAAAAGGTAAAAAAGAAGAAGAAGAAAAAAGAAAAGGCCCCTGATGACAAGGATGGCGAGAAAAAAGGGAAAGGGAAAAGATAAATGAGGCACAGGAAGGCAGGGAAACAGTTAAGTCGAAATACAGGTCATCGAAGGGCGATGCTCAGGAATATGGTGACCTCCCTGTTCGCACATGAACAGATTGAAACAACCGATGCGAAAGCCAAGGTGATTCGCCCTGTGGCCGAAAAAATGATTACCCTTGCCAAACGGGGGGATCTCCATGCACGGCGCCAGGCCCTTGCGTATATGGAGGAGCCATCGGTCGTTCATAAGCTGTTCGACCAGGCCAAGGATCGATTTCTTGACCGACAGGGGGGGTACCTCAGGATTGTGAAAAAGGGGGTGCGAAAAGGGGATGGCGCGCCTGTTTCCATCGTTCAACTTCTTTCCGCAGACGAAAGTGGAGCATCGCGGAAAGGGAAAGGCAGGTGATTGACCCCGAAGAATCCCCTATGGGGTGGCGCCGTCGCCTTTTTTTGGGGTTGCATTTGTGCGTTCTGTATTTTAGTATCGCTACGTAGTTCAAGAGAGCATGAATCACCCAAGCTCAATCTCCGGGAAAAACTTCAAGCAATATCCATAAATTAAATGATGATTGCATGTAGGCGCAATAATAAAGACCCTCTTGCCTGATGAAAGGCAAGGGGGTTTTTTTTGAGGAGTCTATTGTGACGACATTCGAGCATAAAGATCTGTTGGGAATGGGGCCGTTGTCTGTTGGGGAAATCAACCTGATTTTGGACACGGCCGAATCGTTGAAGTCCATTTCCGCGAGAGATATCAAGAAGGTCCCCACCCTGAGGGGAAAGAGCATCGTCAATTTTTTTTATGAACCGAGCACCCGTACGCGCACGTCATTCGATGTGGCCGCGAAGCGACTGAGCGCCGATACATTGAGCCTGTCCGCTTCCACAAGCAGCATGGTGAAAGGAGAGACCCTCCTGGATACTGCACGAAACCTTCAGGCAATGAGGCCCGACCTGATTGTTTTGAGACACCCGTCCAGCGGTGCGCCCCATATGCTGGCAAAGGCGGTGGAGGCGGGCATCATCAATGCCGGAGACGGTATCAACGAGCATCCGACGCAGGCCCTGCTCGATCTGTATACCATCAGGGAAAAGACAGGCCGCATCAACGGATTGAAGGTGGTCATTATCGGGGATATCTCCCACAGCCGTGTGGCACGGTCCAACATCATCGGATTGACCAAAATGGGGGCTGAGGTAACGGTGTCCGGACCTCCGACCATGATGCCGGTGGGTATCGAGAGGTTGGGGGTCCGGGTGGTCCCGGATCCGGCGCAGGCGGTTCGGGGAAAAGACGTGGTGATGTTGCTGCGCATCCAGCTGGAAAGGCAGAGCAAGGTCCTGTTTCCGAGTATTCGGGAATATGCCTCTTTTTTCGGGTTGAGCAGAGAGATATTGCGGGGGGCCAAAGAGGGGGCCATCGTCATGCACCCCGGTCCTCTGAACAGGGGCGTGGAAATAACATCGGAGGTGGCGGATGGGCCTTGCTCCGTTATCCTTGATCAGGTGGCGAACGGGGTGGCCGTGCGAATGGCCGTATTGTATCTTTTGATCGGAGGAGCCAAGGGTGATAACGTGGATCAGGGGCGGTGATCTGATCGATCCCGTCAACAAAACCGTACAACCTCTCGATGTGCTTATTGAAAATGGGAAGATCTCCAAGATGCTTCCCCCGGGCGTTTTCCAGGGGGACGGACCTGGGATTCGGCGGGTTGAGGCATCTGGCAAGATGGTTATTCCGGGCCTGGTGGACATGCATGTCCATCTGAGAGAGCCGGGACACGAGTATAAGGAGACCATCGCATCCGGGGCAAGGGCCGCGGCCGCGGGCGGTTACACGGCCGTCGCCTGCATGCCCAACACCGTGCCCCCCAATGACTGCCGGGCCGTTACCGAGTTTATCATAGAGCAGGCGGAACGAGCGGGATTGGTGAGGGTATACCCCATCGCCGCTATATCAAAGGGGCAGGCCGGGGAGACGCTCACCGATTTCGGCGAACTGAAAGCGGCTGGGGCCGTGGGTCTTTCAGACGATGGATTTCCTGTGGTCAGCAGCGAGTTGATGAGAAGGGCCATTGAATACGCGTCCTTTTATGGGCTGCGCGTCATCTCCCACTGTGAGGACAGGAGCCTGTCAGGGGACGGGGTGATGCATGAGGGCGTTGTATCGACCCGGATCGGCCTTGCCGGGATCCCCGACGCCAGTGAAGACATCATGGTTTACAGGGAGATCGCCCTAGCCAGGTTGACCGGGCGACCTGTCCATATTGCCCATGTCAGCGCCGCGGCATCCGTTGACGTGATCAGGCGGGCGAAGGAGGACGGCATCCGGGTGACCGCCGAGACCGCGCCCCACTATTTCACCTTGGACCATGAGAGGGTCATCGGATACGATACCCTTGCCAAGGTGAATCCTCCGCTCAGGACCCCGGAAGATGTGGAGGCGATCAAGACCGGTCTGAGAGAGGGCGTTATCGACGCCATCGCCACGGACCATGCACCGCACAGCTCCTTGGAAAAGGAACTGGAGTTTGACAGAGCCGCCTTTGGAATGATCGGGCTCCAAACCGCCCTTCCCCTCACGCTCCAGTTGGTCCGGGACGGTGTGATCGGTCTGGCCGATGCCATCGGGAAGCTTTCGTGGGCCGGGGCAACGATTCTCGGGATTCCGGGCGGGCGTCTCATGGAAGGGGGGAATGCCGACCTGGCGGTTATCGACCCGGACTATAAATATCCCTTCGAGGCGGACCGGGTTCTTTCCAAGAGCAAAAACTCCCCTTTTATAGGGCAGGTATTGCAAGGGATCGCCGAGTTGACCATGGTTGGAGGAAAGGTTGTCTGGGAGAAGAAATAGGATATTGGTGGTCGATGATCAGGAAAGCATGAGGGAATTCCTAGAGATTATGCTGACCAAGGAAGGCTATCAGGTGCTTACGGCGGAAGACGGGGAACATGCTTGCAGCATCCTGGAGAAGGAGACCTTTGACTTGGTGATCACTGATATTCGGATGAGGAATATCAATGGGATTGGGGTTCTGAAAAAGGTCAAGGATCGGAGCCCCGAGGCCATGGTTGTTCTGATTTCAGCCTTTGCCACGCCTGAGACCGCTGTGGAGGCGATGAAAGAGGGCGCCTACGACTATATTCCCAAACCGTTCAAGGTGAACGACCTAAAGCGGGTTGTCAAAGATGCTTTGAGATCGAAGGCCGCGCCCGGACAAGAGGACAAGGGATCGACAAGCCGTTTTCATTTTGATTTCCTGATCGGGGAAAGCCCGCAGATGAAAAGGGTGTATGACCTGATACAGCGGGTCTCACGGACAAAGACCAATGTCCTTATTACAGGAGAAAGCGGCACCGGAAAAGAACTGGTCGCCAAGGCGATACACCACCTGAGCGAGCGCCGGGATAAACCGATTGTGGTCATCAATTGCGCCGGGATGCCTGAAACCCTGATAGAGAGCGAGCTCTTTGGTTACAGGAAAGGGGCCTTCACCGGGGCGGTTGCCGATAAGGAAGGCCTCTTCGATGTAGCGGACGGGGGCACGGTTTTTCTCGATGAGGTGGGCGAGCTCTCGCCAGTGATCCAGGTCAAGCTTTTGAGGGTGATTCAGGAACGGGCCTTTACCGCGGTGGGCGGCATTGACGTGAAGAGGGTGGATGTGCGTTTTATTTCCGCTACCAACAAGGATCTTGAACAGGAGGTCATCCGTAATAACTTCAGGGAAGATCTCTATTTCAGGCTGAATGTCATCCCCATTGCCATACCTCCCCTGAGGGAGAGGGAGGGGGATCTCCTGTTGCTGGCGCAGTATTTTCTTGAAAAATTTTCCGCAGAGATGGGAAAAGACATCAGGAAAATTTCCACCTATGCGATGGATATCCTCAGCCATTACCCATTTCCAGGGAATGTCCGGGAGTTGGAAAATATCGTGGAACGAAGCGTGGCCCTGGAGACCTCCAATATTGTCTTGCCCGAGAGTCTTACCCTTTCCACCTTTAGAAGGGGTGTTGAGGAAAAGAGGAGACGAAAGGCTGACCTGGGGCCGGAAGGGATCCAGTTGGATGAGGTCATGGCCGGAGTCGAAAGGGAGTTTCTCACCCAGGCCCTGGAGATGGCCCACGGGTCCAAGCAGCATGCATCGGAACTCCTGGGCATTACCCTGCGATCATTGCGGTACAGACTGGAAAAACAGGGAATCGTCGCAGAGGATGGGTCATAGCATGCCCCTTGTCATTTCCTTCAGGTAAGCCCCAGGCTATGCCGGGCGACTCATCAGCGTTCGGCATTCACGGGAGAAAACAAAAGTCCCTCCCGACGTGAACCGGTCACCGTCACAATGGGGAAGCTTCATGACCGATGAACCCAATTCAAACCACACAAGATGGAAATGCAAATACCCTATCGTCTGGATCCCCACGCACCGCAGGCAAGCTAACCATCTGATCGACGCCCCGTCACATTGTTTTGTATAAGGAAGCGTTCTAAGGTATCGTAGGATTGTGCCCCTACCAGCCTTTTACTGTTCATCATGAATGTCGGGACAGCGATCACGCCCATTTCACGGGAGCGTGCCCAGTCCGAATCCACCGGGTCTTTAAAGCGTCTATCTTCCAGAACCTCTTGCGCCTCCTGGCCTGAAAGACCGACCTTGACGGCCAGGTTGACCAGATTCGGAATGCGGGCAATATTGATTCCGTCGGCAAAATAGGCATAGAAGGCAGCTTCGTGAAAAGACGCTCCCCTGCCCTCTGACTCGGCCCATTTCCCCAGTTCCTGTGCCAGACGGCTGTTGTATGTTTTCGCCCTCCGGCCGAACGGCAGGCCTTCTTCACGAGCCACCCGTCTCAGCCCATCCATTGTCTCAGGAATATTGATTCCGCGCCCTTCAAAGAGCTTTTCCAGCGTCAGGCCTTCTAAAGGGGTGTTCGGATGAAGCGGGAAGGCGGCCCACCGAATGTCAAACGAATAGCGTTTTCTCAGTCGATCAACACGGCCCGTGATGAAATAGCACCAGGGTCAGATGTAGTCGGAAAAGATCTCCATTACAGGTGTCTCAGTCATGGTGTGGCTCCCGGTCTCTTCTGTAGGCGAAAGTGGCTTTATTTTTCCCGCAAGGCGGGACAATCCTATTTCTCTTGACTCCCAAGACGGTTTCTTCTATACGCCACTTCTGAAAAAGCGAGTTCCTGGTATTGTCTCATGGGATATAGACAGATAACATCATCCCTGCCTCGCTTCCTCCAGGCATGATTCGTTTTTAGGCATCGCATATTCAATGATCATAATCTATAATAATAATCATTCCCGTTTGAGAGTAAACGGGCTGCACGCGATTGTCAACAGGGCATTCAGAGGCGGCGAGGCGGTCCATTGCCAAATCCTCTACGGAGTAAGGGGTAGCGGTTCGCTCCGGCCCGGTAAATTGCGCTGATCGGGAAGCCTTATCCCACGCGATACAGGGTGTTATCGTATTTGTACACCATGGGCTGGTATAAAAGGTGATACGGCTATCTTTATCTGACCGCCAATGAAATGGCGGATTCAACAACGGCTGAATGAAATGGGTACCATGAATGTAATTGGTGAGGTCCTTCAGCAATATCACGCAATGGACCATAAGATCAAGGTATTCAGAGTCCGAACCGGGTTGCGTTGCCCCCGTCAGTGCGGGATATGCTGCGAGAGTCATCAGGTGGAGGCAAGTGTTTTGGAATGTCTCCCCCTTGCCTGGCAGATCTTTCGGCGCGGAGAGGCGGAACATGTCTGTCTGGCGGTTGAGACCCGGCAAGGTGAAGGCGATTTTCGGTGCGTCCTCTTTGCTCCTGATGAGGGCACTGTGGGTATCGGGAGGTGTAGGTACTATTCATTCCGGCCTCTGGTCTGTCGGTTGTTCGGATACGCAGCGCGGAGAAACAAGGCCGGCCGGCCAGAGTTGCGCCTCTGCAAGGTTATGCGGGAGAAGTCCTCAGAAAATCCGATTTTGTGGAGCCCTCCGGATGCTCGTCTCATGGATCCGCCGGTGTATCAGGATTGCTTTTATCAGGTAGCATCTATAGATCCGGCAAAGGGGTTCCGTCTGCTACCCATCAATGTCGCACTCAAAGCGGCCTTGGATCATGTCTACTGGCAATACCCTAAAGATCGGTTTCCCAGGCGTCGAAAGGCTGCGTAATCCGTCGCGGGCCGTGCCAAAAGCTCTTTCCATTTGCCTTTATCGCTATCAGTCTGATTCTGCAATCATTCGTATGAGGCGGAACCTCATGCGTGAAAAAGAGTCCTCCGGCAATCTGTAGCTTTCTTTTCATGGGGCATGGGTCCTTTTTCCTTGACTCAAAAGTCATATTTCCCTATAGTCCCTGCCTGAAAAGAGGATTCCGGGCCCATGCCCTGCCACTGACGCAAACGATCGGTTTGCCTGAGAGACGAGTTGAGCCGATAAAGGGGGTGAGTGGGCAGGCCGGATGATTTCCGGTCAGCGCTGTTGCGGCCGGAGTCGTTTTCATTGCGATGGCAGATGGATGGCTGCGTATTTTTTTAGATTCTCAATCCTGGAGGGGCCCTATGAAGATATTGGTCGCGTATTTTTCGGAAACAGGAAATACTGAAAAACTGGCAAAGGCCGTTTTTGAAGCGGTCGAGTCTTCTAAAAAGGAGATCCTGCCCATTCAAGAGGTGACCGGGGTTGACGGTTATGACGTCATTTTTATTGGATTTCCGGTCCATTCCCACAATGTGCCGGGCAAGGTTGAGGCCTTTGTGAAGAAGTTCCCTGAGGGACAGAAGGTAGCCTATTTCGCGACGCATGGATCCATGAGAGGTGGAGAACTGGCGGTAACCGCTTTTTATCATGCCTTAAACATGGCGAAGAATGCGGTGATTTTAGGGACATTCGGCTGCCGCGGGAAGGTGAAGCAGAAGATTATCGACGCCCTCATGGAAAAGCTTGAGCATCGAGCCTGGGCCGAGGAGGCGCAAAGCGCTGCGGGTCACCCGGATGAGGCCGATCTTGAAGATGCACGGGATTGGGTCGAGAGAATGATCATCAAGGCCCGCGCGCGTTAGGTAGATCCGTATTTATCAGAAAACGATCCGGTGGCAACCCCTCAGGGACGATCCTTCGTCTCAGGGGGGATCCCGTCCTCATTCCATCCCCTCGCCCTGTAGTAATCCCTCAGGAGCCGGTCCATCTCCTCCTCGGTGATGACCTTGTGCGTTTCCGGGAGGACCTCCGTGTGAAATCGCCTGGGAAGTCTGTCCCCTTCGGGCGTGAGCCCCTCCCGGATGTTGAAACGCCGGGTCGCGCTGCTGATGTCTCGGGCGATGCGCCTCATTTTCTCCACGTTCAGATCAAGACCAGTGACCGCCCGGATGAGATTGGATAATTCCTTCCAGGGATAGAGATCGCGATAGAACCGGCAGACGATCAGGGTGTCCATGATGATCAGCCGGTCTTCCCATTCAGCAAAGAGCGCGGCCTTTCCTTCGATCCCATCCGGGTCGATGATCCCGGAGAGTTCCGGCTTATAAAAAGTCGCCCGCAGATGGCAGGCCCCCCGGGGAGAGCTGCCGTAGGCAAGCCCCATCCCTTTGAGGACCCGGGGGTCATAGCCCGGGGGTTCCATCCCCTTGACGTGGATCGCCTGATCCTCCATATTCCATTCCCTTGCCGCGGCCTTTATCCCTTGTGAAAGGACGTCGCCGATTCCCCGCCGGTAGGCCATGTCCTTCAGGAGCCGGGCGATTTTGTCCGGTTCATTGTAGTCGATGTCGTAGTCGATCCGACCCTGCCGCGCCGCCTCGATGGCAAAGGCCGTCAAGTTGCCTGCGCTGATGGTATCCATGCCCAGACGGTCGCAGATGTCATTGAGATAGGCGATCTCCTCGATCGTATCGACCTCGCAGAGGCCGCCGAAGGCATAGATGGTTTCATATTCCGGACCTTCGATTTTGAGGCCCTGATGACGCCCCTCTTTGACCACCGAGAGCCTACCGCAGGCAATAAAGCACTTGAGGCATGCGTTAGGGGTCACATGAAGACGCTGGTGAAGGGCATCGGCGTTAATCCTTTCCCTGTGGGCGGCCTCTCCCTTGTGCCAGTAACGGGTCGGAAAGCTCCCTACACGGCTCATGGTGTCCACCATCATGGGCGTCCCCTTACTCTTGTAGGCCAGGACTCCCGGATCCTCTTTCGCCTGGCGGCTGAGATCCTTCGCATATTTCTTGACCCATTCCGGGTCTGCCGCTTCTTTCCTTTGGCCTCCCCAAAAGGCGATGCCCTTGATCTTCTTGGACCCGATGACCGCGCCGACGCCTGTGCGGCCGGCGCTGCGCCAGTAGTCGTTTTCGATCACTGAAAATCGTACCCCGTTCTCTCCTGCCGGTCCGATACAAACAACCCCGCATTTCGGTGCATCGGGGCGATTCTTCCGTATCCAGGTCTTGATCCGGTCTTCGGTCTCAAAGGTATCAAGCCCCCAGAGGTCTTCGGCATCATGAAAAAATGTGCCGTGATCCGAGACCTCGATCCAGCAGGGATCTTTCGATGCACCGTGGAGCACGACCGCATCAAACCCGGTCTTGGATAGGTAATCCCCTATAGTGCCTCCTGAATAGGATTCCGAGTAAAGCCCGGTCTGGGGAGATTTGGTGTAAACTCCGTACCGGCAGGACCCCCATACGGGTGTCCCTGATACCGGACCCGTGGCCAGGACCAAATGATTTTCAGGGCTCATCGGATCCACCCCTGTCGGGTTGTTCTCCATAAGGAGATGGGTGGCGAGGCCCTTTCCCCCTAAAAATCTTTCAAGGATATCATCGGAAATGGGCTCAATCTGTTGGCCGTGACAGGTGAGATCGAGTTTCAGAATTTGATGGTAAAAGCCTTTCATGGCGACTGCTCCCGTAGGAAATGAATGGGGACCCGACAGATCGGTGAAGCGGCCCTCAACCCGTGAATTTTCGACAGGGATAGGGGATCACGCGTCAGGCGTCAGCGGTAGGCCCTGAAAAGCTGAACGCTCACCGTTCAAAGATCATGCTCAGGGCACGATATATCAATTTTGCAGTCAATAAATCGGGGGCCTTGTTATCGGGGTGCGGCAGCAGTTCCGTCACATCCATCCCCACCACGTTTTTTTCAGTTATAACCGGCGATAGCAGGTTGAGCAGGGTGTACCAGTCGAGACCTCCGGGCTCCGGGGTCCCGGTGGAGGGCATGATGGAGGGATCGAGGACATCCAGGTCAATGGTGATATACACATTCTGCGTCAGGGCCTTCAGCATTCTTGGAACTATATGAATGCCGGCAGCGATCTCATGGGCAAAAAAAGTGCGTTCCCGATTCAGCCCGGCGCGTTCGGAGACATCCATGCTTCGAATTCCGGCCTGAACATAGGGGCATATTTCACCGATCCTGGCCATAACGCACGCATGATTGAACCGGCTCCCCTCGTACGCCTCCCGGGTATCGCAGTGGGCATCGAATTGCAGGACCGAAAGGTCGGGGAAACTCTCCGCTGCTGCGCGAACCAGACCCACTGACACCGAATGCTCCCCTCCGACGCCCACCACGAATTTACGGTCTCCCAGAAGCCTTCTGGCACGTTCATAGACAGCCCCTGTCATCTGCTCCGGGTCATCCGGACAATCGACGTGCGCCATGGTCACGATCCCGCGCCTGAAGACCTCTGAATCTGTCTCGATGTCATATAACTCCATATGAGCAGAGGCGTCTATCATGGCCTTTGGCCCGAGATCTGCGCCCTTCATCCAGGTGGAGGTGCCGTCATAGGGAATAGGCAGAACCGCGATAGACGCGGTCTCATAACGGCAAAAAACATCATCCAGCGCTCCAAAGGCGCCAGGGTTCATGACCGATAGCATGGGAAACGATCAGGCTGCCTGTTGATAGGTTACGGGAAACTGTTGGCCCCGTTCATATGTATACACCGACGGGGACTTCGATTGAAAGAATCGTATGATATGGTCTTTGGCGCTTTCGACGTCAAAGGGCTTGCACGAAAATAAATCGACAAATACGAAATTCTTATAAGGATAGGTGTGAAGGGAAATGTGGCTTTCGGCGATGATGGTAACGCCGGTGATTCCGGCATCTTCCGGTATGCGCGCGTTGTACCTGAAGACATATGGCTGGGTAATCTTTGTCATGCCTATCTTTTCTGGGAGATCGTTCAGCAGGTTAAAGCAGGCATCAAGGTCATTTAGGATGTCAGGGTTGCACTCACCCAGATCCAGCATCAAGTGGGGGCCGTATCCGTATATTGTCCGGTTCATTTTGCATAAATCCTCCTTAGTGGTGTAGTTTCAACATCTTTATGGGGTTGCGTTGGCGATCGCCAAAAGGCATTCACGGCTCACCAAGGGTTCCACTGAGTGGAAAAAGATACTCCCCACTCCCGCATAGCCCTTCAGTTTTTCAACTGAAAGCGCCCCAAGCCATTTTTAGGGGAACATACCCCTGAATGCAAAACGAAAGGAATTGCTTGATAGCAAATGTCTTTAGAATATGCATCCTGTCTTTCAAAAAATTTGAAAAGCCTATTTAATGCTATTTTGTCTGCATGTCAAGCCAATTCTAAAAAAAAGCAGCCATTCTCATTATGGAGAATTTACCCCGTGGGAGCGACGTCTCAGCCGCGAAACCTCGTGGCAAGATGCGACTCACGCAGCATGTTGATACCAGGGCTATTTCCCAATGGGAGTGGTTGATATCCATGAAATCCTGTTGACAAGAGGGTGTTGTCTTGATAGAGAATCCAATTCCAGATGGTGCCCGTAGCTGAGATGGACAGCGTGCCAGGCGTCCAGGCCGAGAGTCACGGATGCGAGACCTGCCGGGCGCGCCATTTTGTATTTCCGAATGAATTGGGGTCGAAAGGGGAACGGGGCGGCCTGAAGGCCTTTTACACCCCCTTTTGTTTGCATCCAACGCCAGCCTACTGTTTATTTGCCATGGAAGATAAGATCCTTGTATGTATCCAGTGTGGAAAATCGTTTGTCTTTAGTTCGGCGGAACAGGCGCGTTTTCTCGCCATGGATTTTGCCAGCCCGAGACGTTGCCCGGAATGCAGGAAAAAGAAGGCAAAAAGTATCGAGGAGAACGAAAAGTGGGACAAGGATGACAGGAAAAGGCGAGTGCTCCGGCGCAAAAGGCATGCCTTTTATGATGAGGATGAGTGAATAGCGGTTTGAGGGGCTGTTCACGCAGAGATGCCAAGGGCGTTCATGTCCTCTCGGTTTTGATTCAGGCCGTGATCCTTTCTGCCTGATCGCAGATCTCATGGACACGGTCTTGGGCAATGCGGGGTCCGTGACCATTGCCGGCCCTGATGCACGGCCGGTCATTGTCAGTACCCATCGGCGACCTCTTTTTTCCGGTTGCTGATTTGTGATCTTTCTCCCAGCTCACCAGCCCAGAATTTTCTGTCTTGACTGTCTCCATTCCGATAAACCCATTATTCCGGTGTTCCATCATTCCACCATGCCGATTAGGGCGAAGCACCTAAGTCAATTAATGGAAGAGAAGAGGCTTCCACGAGATTCCTCATGGAGGGCATAAGAGATGGCTCGTAAGAAAGATGAGATAGGGACATCGAGGAAAAGCACATTGGGAGAGGCCTGTCTTGCGGCCATGCGATTTGCCATCGGACGGGAGGTCGACAATGCGAGTTTCTATAACAAGTACCAGAGCATCGCCATTGCCGTGCGTACGCGCCTCATGGATCGCTGGTTAGAGACAGAGAAGCGATACAGCGAGGTCGATGTTAAACGGGTTTACTATCTCTCCCTCGAATTTCTGATGGGAAGGACCCTTCAGAACGCGATCCTGAACCTGGATATGGAGGAGGAGGCGAGGGAGGCGATTCGCGAACTGGGCATGGTCCTGGAAGATGTCTATGAGGCGGAACATGATGCAGGGCTCGGCAACGGAGGCCTGGGAAGACTGGCAGCCTGCTTTCTCGATTCCATGGCCACGCTCAACATTCCGGCCAAGGGCTATGGGATTCGGTATGAGTACGGGATTTTCAATCAACTGATAGAGGATGGGCGTCAGGTGGAAAAGCCGGATTACTGGCTGTTTAGAGGCAATCCCTGGGAGACCCCCCGTGTTGAAAGAATGCAGCGGGTCAGATACCATGGGCGTACGCGTTCCTATGTGGATGAAATGGGTCAGTACCGGGTCGACTGGATTGAGACGGATGATGTTTTTGCCCTTCCCCATGAGATCCCCATCCCCGGATACCACACGGAGACCGTCAATCTGCTCACCTTGTGGTCGGTCAGGGCCGGAGAGGAATTCAATCTCGAGTACTTCAATGACGGTGATTATCTGAAGGCCGTGGAACAGCAAACGGCCAGCGAGAATATATCCAAGGTCCTCTATCCCAACGACACTATCATGGCCGGCAAGGAACTCCGCCTGAAGCAGGAGTACTTTTTTGCATCGGCGTCTCTCCAGGAAATCATCGACAATTATCTCCACGATCACCATGATCTTGCGCTCATCCCCGACCGGGTGGCCATCCAGTTGAATGACACCCATCCTGCCATTGCGATCCCCGAGATGATGCACCTCCTGGTTGACAGGCATTCCCTGACATGGGAGGCGGCATGGGACATCACCACGCGGACGTTTGCCTACACGAATCACACCCTGCTCCCCGAGGCCCTGGAGACCTGGGAAGTCGCCCTCCTGGAACGGCTGCTGCCGAGGCACATGGAGATCATCTATGAAATCAATCGCCGCTTCATGATGGAGGTTTCAGCCGCTTTCCCCCATGACGGGGAGATGGCATCCCGTCTTTCCATTATCCAGGAAGGGTTCCCCAGGAGGGTTCGCATGGCCCATCTGGCCGCTGTCGGCAGCCATTCGGTCAATGGTGTAGCCGTCCTGCACACCCGGCTCCTGAAGACATCCCTCATGGCCGATTTTAACCGGCTATGGCCCAACAAATTCAACAACAAGACCAACGGCGTTACCCAGAGAAGGTGGCTGAGACAGGCCAACCCGGCGCTTTCCCGGCTGATTTCCGATACGATCGGCGATGAATGGGTCACGAACCTGAATGCCCTGGAGAGGCTGCTCGAAAAGGCTGAGGACAAAGGGTTCCAAGATGACTGGCGTGCGGTCAAGGAGATGAACAAGATGGTCCTGGCCCACGAGATCGAGGAGAGACTTGGCATCGAGATCGATTCCACCAATATGTTCGATGTTCAGGTCAAGCGGATTCACGAATATAAGCGCCAGTTACTGAATGTGCTGGGAGTGGCGGCCCGCTACTTCCGCATCAAATCCAATCCCCGCTGCGACTGGGTGGGTCGGACCGTGATGATCGGGGGCAAGGCTGCGCCCGGTTACGCCATGGCCAAGCTGATTATCAAGCTGATCAACGATGTGGGGAAAATAATCAACAGCGATCCCGAAACCAGCGGGCTCTTGAAGCTCATCTTTATGCCCAACTACGGGGTTTCCATGGCGGAACGGATCTTTCCGGCAAGCGAACTTTCCGAGCAGATATCCACTGCCGGCATGGAGGCATCGGGAACGGGCAATATGAAATTCGCCCTCAACGGGGCCCTGACCATCGGCACCCTGGACGGCGCCAATATCGAGATAAAGGATGCCGTGGGCGAAGAAAATATCTTCATCTTTGGTTTGAACGACAGGGAAGTGGCGGAGCAAAAGAGGAGGGGGTACACGCCATGGGAAATATACAACGGAAACCCGGAGCTGAGAGGGGTCCTGGACGCGATTCACGGCGGTTTTTTTTCGCCCGATGATCCCGGACGGTTCGCCCCGATATTCGATTCCCTCCTGCACAAAGGAGATCCCTACATGCTCATGGCGGATTTCAGTGCGTACATGGCCTGCCAGGAACGTGTGGATACCTGCTATTGCCATCCAGCCGAATGGACCCTCAAGTCGATCTGCAATGTGGCCAAAATGGGCTATTTCTCAAGCGACCGCACCATTCGGGAATATGCGGCGGATATATGGAATGTGACGCCGGTGGAACCGTAGGACGGGGTGTTTTTTGAATTGAAAATTGAGGATTCAGCGCATTTCACAATGCTTCAGGCGGTCCTTCGAGCCCCTGATTGGGGCCCGAAGGAGAAAACCGTCTGTTAGTACATGTCCTCGGGCGGCATGGCCGGGGCCGGGGATTTCTTTTTCGGCTTTTCGGCGACCATGGCCTCGGTGGTCATCAGGAGGCCGGCCACAGAGGCCGCATTCTGGAGGGCGAAGCGGGTCACCTTGGTAGGATCGATGATTCCCGCCTTCATGAGGTCTTCGTATTCACCGGTTTCCGCATTGAAACCGAAATTGCCTTTGCCGTCCTTTACCTTCTGAACGACCACGGACCCCTCGAATCCGGCATTGTTGGCAATCTGCCGAACAGGCTCTTCAAGCGCCCGTTTGATGAGGTTGACGCCCATCTGGGCCTCGCCGGGGAGTTCCATCTTTTCCAGGGCCTTGAGACAGCGGAGATAGGCCACTCCGCCTCCTGCAACAATTCCCTCTTCCACGGCCGCCCGGGTGGCGTTCAGTGCGTCTTCAACCCGGTCCTTCTTTTCCTTCATCTCGATCTCGGTGGCTGCGCCCACGTTGATGACCGCCACGCCGCCGATAAGTTTGGCCAGGCGCTCCTGCAGCTTTTCCCGGTCATAATCACTGGTCGTCTCTTCGATCTGGGCCCGGATCTGTTTGACGCGGCCCTCCAGTGCGGCACGGGTTCCTTTCCCGTCCACGATGGTAGTGTTGTCCTTGTCCACGGTGATGCGTTTGGCGCCCCCCAAATCGTTGAGGGTAATATTCTCGAGCTTTATCCCCAGGTCTTCACTGATCACCTGGCCGCCGGTCAGGACCGCCATATCCTCCAACATGGCTTTGCGCCGGTCGCCGAAACCGGGGGCCTTCACCGCCACGCACTGAAGGGTTCCCCGAAGCCGGTTGACCACCAGGGTAGCCAGGGCCTCTCCCTCAATGTCTTCCGCAATAATCAGGAGGGGTTTTCCCATCTTGGCAATCTGCTCGAGGATGGGGACCAGGTCTTTCATACTGCTGATCTTCTTTTCGTTGAGCAGGATGTATGGATCTTCCAGATGGGCCTCCATCTTTTCCGCGTTGGTGACAAAGTATGGAGACAGATACCCCCGGTCAAACTGCATCCCTTCCACGATATCGAGAGAGGTCTCCATACTCTTGGCCTCTTCAACCGTGATAACGCCTTCTTTGCCCACCTTTTCCATGGCCTCAGCGATCACCTCTCCGATGGCCCTGTCGTTGTTGGCCGAAATAGTGCCGACCTG
The DNA here is from genome assembly GCA_046484725.1 of Candidatus Desulfacyla sp. Lineage (GTDB taxonomy): Bacteria > Desulfobacterota > DSM-4660 > Desulfatiglandales > Desulfatiglandaceae > AUK324. The sequence continues at coordinate 19,599 of JAWOIH010000356.1, forward strand.
AGAGATTTCCTTCTTGTCTTTGGTGGGGCTGGAGATCTTTCTCAGTTCCGCAATCACCACCTCCACGGCCTTGTCGATGCCCCGCTTGACGGCCATGGGATTGGTCCCTGCAGCCACCAATTTGGAACCCTCCCTGTAAATGGCCTGGGCCAGGATGGTCGCGGTGGTGGTGCCGTCCCCTGCCACGTCCGAGGTTTTGGAGGCCACTTCCTTCACCATCTGGGCCCCCATATTTTCAAACCTGTCCTCCAGTTCGATCTCCTTGGCCACTGTCACCCCGTCTTTTGTGGATTTGGGAGACCCCCAAGACTTCTCGATAAGGACGTTGCGGCCCTTGGGGCCCAGCGTCAGCTTTACGGCGTTGGCCAGGATGTCAACGCCCTTCATCATCTTTTCTCTTGCCACTTCACTGTATTTGATCTCTTTTGCACTCATGGTTCAACACCCTCCTCCAGAGCTATTCCACGATACCCAGGATATCGTCTTCCCGCATGATAAGATGCTCCACACCATCGATCTTGATCTCATTGCCGGCGTACTTGCCGAACAGGATCCTGTCGTTCTTTTTTACGGCCATGGGAACACGATCGCCATTCTCGTTGACCTTTCCCGGTCCAACCGCGACCACCTTTCCTTCCTGCGGCTTTTCCTTTGCCGTATCGGGGATGATAATACCCCCCTTTGTCTTTTCACCTTCATCGATTCTGAGTACCAACACCCTGTCGTTCAAAGGCCTGATCTTCATGAATGACTACCTCCTTCTCCTGAATGCTTAATAAAAAAATGGGGAAAGCGCTTTCGACGTTCCCGTCATGTTACAGCAAACATGGCGCAAAACAACGGCCAATAAAAAATAACCATTTGAAATTATTAAAATAATTAATCCAAGACTCTACAAAGTTAAGTACTTGTGTCCCATTGTCAAGGATGCCATGGCATTTTTGACATGCTCCCTTTTTCGCTTCGGCAAGGAGGCATCGGATACCCAAGAAAATGGACTGCGTCTCGGTTGTGGCAATGATGGGAGATTGTTTACCGGCAGGATATGTATCTCATTGAAATGGCGGAGAGAGAGGGATTCGAACCCTCGGTAGAGGTTGACCCCCTACACTCGCTTAGCAGGCGAGCGCCTTCAGCCGACTCGGCCATCTCTCCGCAATGCTGTCTGTCGCCTTTCGCCGTACTTTTTCTTTATACGACATCCGAAGGTATTTTGCAAGCCTTCGTTGCGACAATCTGTGCCTTTTCATAAAGCAAAAAATCGTCACTTCAGAAATAGCCTGGATGATGATTATTGAATTCAGACAGACATATGGCCTTCAAGCTCCTTTTCAAGCTCTTCTATTTCCTCTTCAAGGGCCTCGATGGCCATGATCTGGTTTGGCCTGACCGAATGGGCCGGAAGGGCCGCCTCCCGGTCTTTGAGATCCGCCCGGAGTTTCTCAAGCCTTTCCATGACCTTTTCCTTTTCCCCTCGAATTTGCATTTCCGCCCTCCTTACTTCTTCAACGAAGCCTTTCACCTTGTCAAAATCCTTTTGAAACCGGATCGGGTTTAATTCTTCCGCCAGCTGATTTGTCTGGGTGCAGCTGTCGGCCCCCGCGGGCCGGACGGCCAGGATCGCGTCGCAGACATTTTTGGGAGACAGACCTCCGGCCAGAATGACCGGGATCTGGCTTTGACGCACCAATGCGGCCGCTATTTCCATGTCAACCGTTTCGCCCGTTATACCGATATATCCCTCCACAGGCTCTTTGCCCAGCCAGGTATCTATCAGGAAGAGGTCCGAAACGGCCTGGAGGTCCTCTGCTAGTTCAAGGGTGGGAAAGCCCGGTGCCTTCCCGGGTCCCGGTATCGGGATGGACCGGATAATCTTAACCTCTGGGAATCTTCCCCTTAACTCTCTCTGAAATTGGATGAATCCATCCAGGTTTATTGGCGTACCCTCCTGGTCCGTAAGGCTGTCGCAAAAATGGACAAAATCGGGCCGGTAGTAATCCATCACCCGGTAGGTCGTATCCCTGTCATGGAAGAGGGGGATCAGACTGCTTCTGGCATCGGACCCTTTGGTCAGGCGGACCGTTTCCCGAAGCAGGGGAACACGCCACTCCTCCTGACTCAGGATCACGCTCCCGATATGGTCCACCCCCAGTTCAATGCACTTCTCCGCCTCCTGCGGTGTCTGGATTTCATATATCTGAATGATCATGGGTCTCCTAACTTTTAAGGCCTCTTGATATCTCTCGCGTCTTTTCCTTAGAAATCAACGTGATCCCTTTGGCCCCGGATGTTGACTGCCCAAGGCCGGCTTGAGGCGCCGTGATGTGGGTGCCTTTGCAACCTTATCGGGCATGATTCGCCGGATCTCCAGGCCCGGGCAAATAAGCGGTTGCGGTTCATTGCCGTGGGCCCCACGGGATAAAGACGTTGTTGTCTTTGTTGAGATTGTCAATGTACCCGCTGTTGATCGGGCGTATCGGCACCTTTACGATCGGGTCACCGCTTAGGCCGAACGACTCAAGATCAGGATTTGACCCCGATTCCGGGCTCGGGGACATGGCCGGCGTAAGGGATTACGCCGTAGGGGGTCCTGTCCACCCTGAAATCAAAGGGCTTGGTGAAGAACGGATCGTCGATCACCTGTCTCAGCAAGGCGTCCCTGTATCGAGGGTGGGCAATGCTGGCAATGGCCACGGCCTTGTTTCCAGTGGTCAATCCACGGAGGTCTGCAATCCCGTACTCTGTAACAATCGCCACGCCGTCATAGGAAGATGCCGTCAGGGTAATCCCCGGCGGGTGGCTGGCCACGATCTTTGAATCGCCCTTGTCCGTGATGCTCTTGACCGCGATGACGGCCGCGCCGTATTCCCGGCGGTTGATGGCCCGCACAAAATCGGGCTGACCCCCCACGCCGCTGTAATATTTTCGAGGATCGATGAAATCGGCCCAGACATTGCCGAACAGGTCGATGCCGATGGCGGTATTGATGGAGATAAACGGGCTGTTTCTACGTATGACGTCGGCCCCGTTGGTGTAAGCGCAGGGACGCATCTGTACGCCGGTGCGCATATGGCAGAAGTCATAGAGCTCTCTGGATCCCATGATCAACGATGTGGTGCTGTAGCCCGGATTGGCCTTTTTCTTTCGGTTCGTCACAATCCCCAGTTGTTGCAGGAGCATAAGCCCATCGCCGTACAATTCGGTCTGCACCCCCAGGTCCCTGAAGCCACCGTCCCGAAGAATGCCGATCACCGAATCAGGGATCTTGCCGATCCCGGTCTGGAGTGTCACGCCATCCTGAATGAAATGCCCGACGATGAGTTCGCCGATTCTCTTCTCTGCATTGGGCAGGTTATCGAAATCGGGCGGATCGAAGGCATACACCGGCTTGACATTGTTTTCCACCAGGTAGTCTATGGAACTGCCGTCAACCACACTCTGGCCCTGAGTGAACGGCATGGACGGATCCAGCTCGGCCACCACAATCCGGGCATGATCGATGGCCGTGTGGAGCGCCTCCACAGAAAGTCCCAGGCTGAATTCTCCGGTCCGGGGGTTTCGGGTTACTTTCATCAAGACCACGTCGGTCTGGTATTTTTCACCCGGTCCGATCATGCTGTCCAGATTGGCCAGCGTGCAGGGGAGGTAGTAGGCGCGGCCATGGTTGGCGGCTTTTCGCACCTCGCCGCCGGAAAAAACGGAATAGGCCATAATTTTGTCCTGCAGCCCTTCTTCCAGATACGGGACCGGTCCCTGAAGCAGGATATGCACCATCCTCATGAAGGGCAACCGTGGGCTGCCGCTCTTTATGGAATCTGTCAGGGATTCAATCAGGCTGGTGGGTGTCGCGGCGTTGGACCCCACATAGCAGTTAATGGATTCCCGGCCCGCGAAATGTGAGGCAATGACATCGGCCAATGTATCCGCTTGAATAATCTGGGGCGTTTTCTTCATGGATTCGTTCCTGTGAGGCCCATTGCTGGATCTCTCTTTCAGAGTTTTCTTGCAACGTCCCACAGCCGGCGAGTAAATACATTCCTGGAGAAAAGGTGTTCCTCATCTATCGGCTGGATGGCGACATAAACCGTTTCCTGGGGTGGAAGCATACCGAAAGGGGAGGTGAGGGTCAAGGAAGATTCGCCGGAAACCGAATAAACGGTTTTAAGAAACCTGGCTTTTTATGGCGCTCTCGGCAGATCAATGCTTTGATTGGAGTTCGGGCCTCAGCCTTTTATAACATATTGACACGCAACCCCGTTTTCATCCCCGGAGGTGACAAATTGGATTGCCGTGAGCATCTGGTGAGAAGATACGGCAACTATTTGAAATGCTGAGTGAAGAGGACAAAAATGCGCCGTTTTGACGTTCTGGAGGGTTCCATAGGGAAAAATAGGGTGCAAAAATTATTCGGTATAGGCCCCTGGGGGGAGCGATCAGCCTGCATTTATTGGCGCTGGTTTCGTACGCAGACCGGATGATCGGCCGCTCCGTTTTAGTGGTTTATGCAGCGCCGATGAAGGTTTTCGGCATCGTACGGGTCATCCTCGGGTTGGAGCTTCATTTCGGGTCGTTTTGGACATTGCGGCATTGGTAGGCAAATGGTAAACTCTGCACAATGGGTCCTTTTAAGTATGTCCGTCACCCCATGTATGCCGCCTGGATTACGTTTGTATCTTCGGGGCTGGCCCTGTATCTGAATTCCTGGGTCTATTTTTTATGGGGTGTAGCGTTGCATCTGATTTGGCACCGACCTGTAAATATTGAGGAAGCAACCGTGGCGGATCTATTCGGAGATTCATACACGGAGTATGCGAGGCAGACAGGGAGGTTTGTTCCTCGAGTGTTCAATCGAGACCGTTTACAACACGAAGCGTTCACATTCAACGATAAGGATTCAACATGATTGCCTATTGCGGATTAAATTGTGCTAACTGCGATGCATATGCGGCAACGCTGGAAGACAATCCCACCAAGAGAGAAGAGATCGCCCAAAAATGGTCTCAAATGTACCATGCCGACATCGAACCCGCGCAAATCAACTGCACCGGGTGCAAATCGAACGGCATGAAGTTCCTCCACTGCAGTATATGCGAAATCCGCCGATGCTGTTTATCAAAAAATGTTGATCATTGTGCAGCGTGTCCGGATTATGTTTGTGACACCCTGGCTGATTTCATTCAATTGGCGCCTGAGGCAGGGAGGGCGCTCGAAAGGCTTCGATTATAGGAGCTATGTCTGATCGAACATTAGAGGAGGTGCTGCAGTCAACGTCCGATTGCATCTATCCGGCACAACTGGGAGAAGCAACGGTCTGCCTGGACAGCGCTGATTCGGATGGCGACACTCCCCTCCACATCCTCATTCGGCGTGGAGACACGGAGGGTGCCCTCCTTCTCATTAGAAAAGGCGCTCCGGTCAATGCAGCCGGGGATATGGGGGAAACCCCGTTGCATGCGGCCATATCCAAAGAAGACGCAGCGGTTATTCATGCATTATTAAGGGCCGGAGCACGGATGGATATTGCCTCTGAGTTTGGTGAAACCGCCCAACAAAAAGCGGCCCGGCGGGGTATCCGCCTTCTCCGGTCGAATATTGCTCACCCCGTCTGAAAGGGGCCGTCTGCGAAACGGAGAGATGATGCAGATGATCGTCAAAATCGTGATCAGCGTGGCCGTCATCCTTGCGGCAACGGCAATCGCAAAGCGGCTGCCGTCCACGGCCGGACTGATCGGCGTTATGCCGCTTACCGGCGCGCTCATTCTGGTGTGGGTGTATCTGGAAAACAAGGGCGATCCTCACATCATGCAGGATTTCGCCAAAGGCGCCCTCTGGGGGATCCTGCCCAGCATCCTTTTCTTCCTGGTGGCGTTTTTCTGCTTCAGAAAGCATCTTCCCCTGCCTGTTGTCCTCATCTCAAGTTTTGGAGCCTGGCTGGCCGCAGCAGCGGTCCATCAATGGTTTTTGAAATGACGGAAACCGTAATCACAAATTCTGTAGGTGAGGTGATAAGAACTCTCTGGTGAGATGAGGTGATAGGTGATAAGAACTCGCTTTTTTGAAGAAGGGATATAGCGAAAACGGGCTTGGGCGTCAAGGGAAATGTGACCGCAGGATATTGTGGTCGGGAGAAGGTGCCACAAAAAGGGAGTCTGAGTTCAGGGCGGTCCGGGAATTGGGCGTATCGCTGAGGATCTATCCGTGCGGTTGGAAATGAGTCCGCCTGGAGTGGGATTTTCGGTGGAAAGGGGAGAGGTCATCGCACGTGAGAATGCTTACGAGCTGATAGCCTGACTTTTTTGGCTTATTTACCAGCGTTATATAATACTTGAAAGAACGAGCAGTTCCTGTTAAG